>NZ_KV786861.1:0-5026 GCF_001806955.1 Burkholderia sp. HMSC10F09 | reverse complement strand
GGCGCGCGCGAGCCGCACGCCGAGCGCGGCGGCCAGCGTCTTCTCGTCGGCCGACAGGCCGGCCGGCGCCGCGCGATCGTGCTGCGCGACATGCGAGGCGCCGTACGGCGTGCCGCCGGTGCGCGTCGTGGTCAGCGCCGATTCGGTGTACGGAATGCCGACGATCATCATCCCGTGATGGAGCAGCGGCAGCATCATCGACAGCAGCGTCGACTCCTGGCCGCCATGCAGGCTGCCAGTCGACGTAAACACGCTCGCGGGCTTGCCACTCAGCGCGCCGGACAGCCATTGCGGCGTCGTGCCGTCGAGGAAATACTTGAGCGGCGCGGCCATATTGCCGAAGCGCGTCGGCGAGCCGAGCGCGAGACCCGCGCATTCCTCGAGGTCGCGCAGCTCGGCGTAGGGCGGGCCGTCGGCGGGAATGTCGGGGGCGGTGGCTTCGCAGACCGTCGAGACGGGCGGCACCGTGCGGATGCGCGCCTGCATGCCCGGCACGCTGTCGATGCCGTTGGCGATCGCGAGCGCGAGATCGCGCGTCGCGCCGTGGCGGCTGTAGTAGAGGACGAGAATGTCTTTCATGGACGACGGAGCCGCCCGCGGCCGCGCGCGTGCCCGGTGCAGTCGGCCCCTGCTGGATCGAGCGGCTATTATAGGGGCTGAAGCCGTCGCGCAGCGCGGCGGCGGCGCGCCGCCGGGCGCGCGGCATCGACAAGGAGAAGCCGTTTGCCGAAGTTGAGCGTCGATCTCGACACCATCAAGCGTCTCGCGCAGTTCGCCGCGCGGCGCAGCGCCGAAGACCGCATCCCGCAGGTGGCGGGCAGCCTCACGTTCACGACGATGCTGGCGCTCGTGCCGCTCGTGACGGTGGCGTTCGCGCTGTTCACCGCGTTTCCGATGTTCGCGTCGTTCCAGATCTCGCTGCAGGGCTTCCTCGCCGATCATCTGATGCCCGCGCAGTTCAACATCCAGATCTTCAAGTATCTGAACCAGTTCGCGGCGAAGGCGAAGGGACTGACGACGGCCGGCCTGATCGTGCTCGTCGTCACGTCGGTGATGACGATGATGACGATCGAGTCCGCCTTCAACCTGATCTGGCGCGTGCGCAAGCCGCGCCCGTTCGCGCAGCGCGTGCTCGCGTACTGGGCGCTGATCACGCTCGGGCCGCTGCTGTTCGGCGTGAGTCTGTCGCTGTCGTCGTACTTGTTTACGCAGTCGCTCGCGTTTACGGGTGCGGCGCCGTCGACGTCGATCGTCGAATGGCTGCTCACGCTTGCGTCGCTGCCGCTCACGGTGCTCGCGTTCACGCTGCTGTACGTCTATCTGCCGAACTGCACGGTCGCGTGGCGCGACGCGGTGATCGGTGGGTTGTTCGCGGCCGTCGCATTCGAGCTGGCTAAGCGCGGCTTCGGCTACTACGTGCGGCGCATTCCGACGTACACGGCCGTCTACGGCGCGTTCGCCGCGCTGCCCGTGTTCCTGCTTTGGATGTATCTGAGCTGGTTCATCGCGCTGCTTGGCGCGATGGTCACGTCCGCACTGCCGGCGATCCGGATCGGCCAGTTCCACCGCGTCGACTATCCGGGCAGCGACCTGCTCGACGCGCTCGAACTGCTCGCGCGGCTCGCCGAAGCACGAGCGGCCGGCAAGCCGGGCCGCAGCGCGATCCGGCTTGCGACGATGCTGCGCTGCGACATGCAAACCGCGCAGCGGCTGCTGACCTTGCTCGAAGAACGGGAATGGGTGGCGCGCCTCGAGGGCGGCGAGGACTCGCCGCGCTACATCCTGCTTGCGAATCCCGAGCGCCTCACGCTCGCGCAGCTGTTCGACGTGCTCGTGATCGACCGCGCGGAACTCACATATCAGTTGCAGCGGCGGCGCAGCCATATCGACGGCGGCGCCTTGCTCGCGGTGCTGTCGAGCGAGCGCTTCGACGTGACGCTCGCGTCGCTGATCGCCGCGCACCGGCTGTCCGGCGCGCAGCCGGCCGCGGCATCCGAGCCGGCTCCGGATGACACGCCGGAGCCGCACGCGCATCCGCCGCGCACCGCGTGAGCGCGGCGGTGCGCGTTACAGCGGGATCTTTCCGGTACAGATGTCCCTGAACATCACCCAGTCGCCCATCAGGCTGTAGACCGGGTGGCGGAACGTCGCGGGGCGGTTCTTTTCGAAGAAGAAATGGCCGACCCAGGCGAATCCGTAGCCGCAGACGACGGCGGCCGGCAGCCACGCCCAGTCGCCGGTCGCGATCGCCATCGCGACGCAGCCGATCACGCCGAGCGAGCCGATGAAATGCAGCCGTCGCGACGTGCGGTTCTGGTGTTCGTTCAGATAGTACGGATAGAAATCAGCGAAGCTGGCGAATTGCTCCGTATGCGTATGCGCCATGGCCGTCTCCTCGGGCCGCCGTCCACCCGGACATTGTGCGGCGGCCGGCGAACCTCCGCAAGCGGGCGCCGGCGCGCCCGGCGGGGCCGCGCGCTTTCCTTTTGACAGGCTTTCCGATAGGATCGAAAACGGTTTTGCATTCAAGCATGAGGGGACTACGATGCGCGTCAGCGATATTCTGAAAGTGAAGGGCAACACGCTGTTTACGGTGACGCCCGATA
Source organism: Burkholderia sp. HMSC10F09 (assembly GCF_001806955.1). NCBI lineage: Bacteria > Pseudomonadati > Pseudomonadota > Betaproteobacteria > Burkholderiales > Burkholderiaceae > Burkholderia > Burkholderia sp. HMSC10F09. Next base: position 2,420 of record NZ_KV786861.1, on the reverse strand, counting down.
AGCCGCTGCGCGAAGCGGTCGACACGATGGCCGAACACGATATCGGTTCGCTCGTCGTGATGGAGTACGGCGATCTCGTCGGGATTCTGACGTTCCGCGAAATCATTCTGCGGCTGCGCGAAAACGGCGGCGCGATCGGCGACGTGCAGGTGCGCAAGGTGATGGACGAGCCGCTCACCTGCACGCCGGAAACCGACGTCAACGAAGTGCGCCGGATGATGCTCGAGCGCCATGCGCGCTACATGCCGGTGCTCGACAAGAAGGTGCTGATGGGCGTCATTTCGTTCTACGACGTCGCGAAGACGGTCGTCGAGGCGCAGAGCTTCGAGAACCGCATGCTGAAGGCCTACATCCGCGACTGGCCGGAACCGGAAGCCGAAGCGCACAAGCCGTGAACCGAAGGCAGCCCGCCGTCGAGATGACGACGCGCGGGCGCAGCCGGCCCGCATGCGGCGGCACAGGCAGCGCCTGCGCCGCCGCTTTTTCGACAACCACACGACAAGGCCCGCGCAGCTTCGCCGAGACGACGCGCGCGTATTCCGAATGAGCGATCAATCGCATGTTTCGTCGGGGCGGCGCAGCGAGCGGCGCGCCCATGCGTCCCAGTTCGACCTGTTGCGCGAACGCCGTTTCGCGCCGTTCTTCACGACCCAATTCCTCGGTGCGCTGAACGACAACGTTTTCAAGATCGGTTTCACGTCGCTCGTCACCTATCACACCGCGCGGTTCTCCGGCGTCGACGCGAAAACCGCCGCATTCCTGATCTCAGCGATCTTCATCCTGCCGTTCGTGCTGTTCTCGGCCACGTCCGGCCAGATCGCCGACAAATACGACAAGGCGACGCTCACGCGCTTCGTGAAGACGTTCGAGATCGTGCTGATGCTGATCGGCGCGGCCGGCTTCGTCACGCACAGCGCGGCGCTGCTGTATCTGTGCACGTTCATGATGGGGATGCACTCGACGCTGTTCGGCCCGGTCAAGTATTCGTACCTGCCGCAGCATCTCGGCGAGCACGAACTCGTCGGCGGCAACGGGCTCGTCGAGATGGGCACCTTCATCGCGATCCTGATCGGGACGATCGTCGGCGGCGCCGCGGCCGGCATCGAAGGCAGCGGCGAGCGCGTGCTCGCGGTCAGCGTCGTCGCGATCGCGCTTGCCGGGCGGCTCGCGGCGCATCGCGTGCCGCCGACGCCCGCGCCGCAGCCCGATCTCGTGATCAACTGGAATCCGATCAGCGAAACGTGGCGCAATCTCGCGCTCGCGCGGCAAAACCGCACGGTGTTCCTGAGCCTGCTCGGCATCTCGTGGCTCTGGTTCGTCGGCGCGACCTTCCTCACGTCGTTTTTCAATTTCGCGAAGGACGTGCTGTCCGCGAGCCCCGACGTCGTCACGGTACTGCTCGCGACGTTCTCGGTCGGCATCGGGCTCGGCTCGCTGCTGTGCGAGCGACTGTCGCAGCGGCGCGTCGAGATCGGCCTCGTGCCGCTCGGCTCGATCGGCATCAGCGTGTTCGCGATCGATCTGTATTTCGCGAGCCATGCGCTGCCGGCGCCCGCGCACCTGCTGTCGGTCGGCGAATTCCTGGCCGGCCTGCGCCACTGGCGCATTCTCGCCGACCTGTTCCTGCTCGCGATGTTCGGCGGCTTCTACAGCGTGCCGCTGTATGCGCTGATCCAGAGCCGCAGCGCGCCGACGCACCGCGCGCGCATCATCGCCGCGAACAACATCCTCAACGCGTTCTTCATGATCGTGTCGGCCGTGATGGCGATGGCGCTGACGAAGGCCGGCGTCGACATTCCGGGGCTGTTTCTCGTGACCGCGCTGCTGAACGTCGCGGTGGCCGCGTATATCTATCTGCTGGTGCCGGAGTTCCTGCTGCGCTTCGTCGCGTGGGTGCTCGTGCATACGTTCTACCGGATCCGGATCGTGCATGCGGAGCGGATTCCGGAAGACGGCGCGGCCGTGCTCGTCTGCAATCACGTGAGCTATGTGGACGCGCTGGTGCTGGCCGCCGCGAGCCCGCGGCCGATCCGCTTCGTGATGGATCACCGGATCTTCAAGACGCGTTTCGCGAGCTGGGTGTTCCGCCATGCGAAGACGATCCCCATCGCGCCGCGCCACGAGGATTCCGGCATGCTCGCGCGCGCGTACGACGCATGCGAGGCGGCGCTGAAGGAAGGCGAGATCGTCTGCATTTTCCCCGAAGGCAAGCTGACCAAGACGGGCGACATCAACACGTTCCACCACGGCATTACCGAGATTCTGACGCGCGTGCCGGTGCCGGTCGTGCCGATGGCGCTGCGCGGGCTGTGGGGCAGCGTGTTCTCGCGGCATGCGGATGCACGGCTGCCGCGGCCCGTGAAGCGCGGCGTGATGAGCCGGCTGACCCTGGCGGTCGGCGAGCCGATGCCGGCGGCGCT
>NZ_KV786860.1:35936-98740 GCF_001806955.1 Burkholderia sp. HMSC10F09 | reverse complement strand
CGGGCGCGTCGCTTGCGGCGCGCGACGCGGCGGTCGGCGTGATCGATGCGCGCACTGCGATCGTCGAGACGGCCGAGGTCGTCGGCATCACCGATCCGGTCGGGATGAGCGTGCCGGTCGACGCACGCAGCACGCGCGGCATGGGCGAGGCGATCCGCGCGCTGCTCGACGAAGGCGTGCGCCGCTTCTTCGTCGCGCTCGGCGGCAGCAGCACGAACGATGCCGGCGCGGGCCTGTTGGCCGGGCTCGGGCTGCGCTGTTTCGACGCGGCCGGCCAGCCCGTGGAGCCGGTACCCGCGCGGCTCGCCGACATCGCGCGAATCGATGCGTCGGCACTCGATCCGCGGCTCGCGGAAGCGGAATTCGTCGGGATGTCCGACGTCGACAACCCGCTGACCGGCGCGCATGGCGCGACCGCGGTGTTCGGGCCGCAAAAAGGCGTGACGCCCGAGCAGGTCGCGACGCTCGACGCCGCGCTCGGCCGCTTCGCCGATCTGCTCGAGGCCGCGCTCGACCGCCACGCGCGCGATCTGCCCGGCGCCGGTGCCGCGGGCGGCCTCGGCTTCGCGCTGCGGATGCTCGGCGCGCAGTTCGAGGCAGGCGCGGAGGTCGTCGCGCGGCAGATCGGGCTCGACGCGGCGCTCGAGGGCGCCGACTGGCTGATCACCGGCGAAGGGCGCTCGGACGTGCAGACGCTGCACGGCAAGGCGCCGTTCATCGCGTGCCGTCACGCGCAGGCGGCCGGCGTGCCGGCGTCGCTGCTGTCCGGCGCGATCGATCCGACCGCGCTGCCGCGGCTGTCCGAGTACTTTTCCGGCTGTTTTTCGCCGGCGCCGGGCCCGATTTCGCTCGACGTCGCGATCCGCGACGCGGCGACGCTGCTCGCGAACGAAGCCGAACAGTTGACGCGCCTGAAATACGGCGCACACTGACCGTTGACCCGAGCGCGCGATACAGGAACAATCGGGCCCGCCATTTTTCTTCAGGATGCGACATGAAAGGCCGACAAGCCGGGCTCGATCAGTTTCTGACCTATCGCCTTCACGCGCTGACCAAGCGATCCGACCGCGGCATCGGCGAGGTGTACCGGCACAAGCTCGGCATCTCGCTGCCCGAGGCGCGCGTGATCGCGGCCGTCGGTGCGTTCGGTCCGTTCTCGATCATGGATCTCGCGCGCCACACGAATCTCGACAAGAGCCAGGCGAGCCGCGCGGCCGAAGCGCTGCTGCGCCAGGGCCTGCTCGAGCGCAGCGCGAGCGACGAGGACGGCCGCATCGTGCTGATCGCGCTGACCGCCGACGGCCGCGCGCTGTACCGGAAAATCATGCCGATCGTGCGCAAGTGGAACGACGGGCTGCTCGCGTGCCTGTCCGAGAGCGAACGGAACACGTTCGAGCGGCTGCTCGACAAGGTCGTCGCGCACGCGCTCGAACGCGACAACTGACGCCGTCGCGCGACAAGCGCGTCAAATCGTCCGCGCCGACGGTGCCGGTCGGCAGGACGCATACGCTTTGTTCAGATCAATGAAGCCGATGCCGGCGGCGCGCGCGGCGCCGCTCGCGCACCGCGCGATAGCCGGCTATAGCCCGCTGTTCGCGGCGCGCTGACGCAGCAGCCCGAGCACCGCGTCGCAGTACGGCGTCGGCACGTTCAGCCTGCGCCCCAGCTCCGGGAACACGCCGAGAATCGGCCCGATCTCCAGCGGCCGCCCTGCCTCGAAATCCTGCAGCATCGACGTCTTGAACGCGCCGAGCTTGCGCGTGACCGCGATGCGCTCGGGGCCGCTCATGCCGGTCGACAGCCCGAGCTTCGCGCCGATCTGCGCGGCCTCCTCCATCATCCGCAGCGCGAGATCGTGCGTGAACGGATCGTCGAGCAGCTGTTCGGCCGTCGAGCCCGTCAGCGCGCTCAGCGGATTCATGTTCATGTTGCCCCACAGCTTCGCCCAGATCTCGGTGCGGATCGCGGGCGTCGATTCGACGTCGAATCCGCCAGCCGAGAGCAACGCCGCGAAGCGCGCGGCGGCCGCCTCGAGCCGGCCGTCCGGCGCGCCGACGATCAGCCGGTTGCCGCGTCCGCGCCGGACGACGCCGGGCGCGTCGGTGCTCGACGACAGATGCACGACGCAGCCGATCGCCTGCGCGGGCGGCAGCGCGGCCGACACGGCGCCGGCCGGATCCACTGCTTCGAGCGGTACGCCGTCGAGCGGGCCGGCGAGCCCGTGCGTGAACCACCACGGCAAACCGTTCATCGCCGCGACGATCACCGTGTCCGGACCGACGAGCGGCGCGATCCGCGCGGCCAGCGCCGGCAGCGCCTGCGCCTTCAGCGCGATCACCACGTAGTCCTGCACGCCGAGCGCGGCCGCGTCGTCGCTCGCGTGCACGGCGACCGTCGAGGTTGCGCCCGCGTCGTCGATCACGCGCACGCCGTGCGCGTTCAGCGCGTCGAGCGTCGCCCCGCGCGCATACGCGCTCACCGTGACGCCGGCGCGCGACAGCGCCGCCGCGAGCAGCCCGCCGATCGCGCCGACGCCGACCACCGCTGCGCGCACCGCGCCTGAATTCGTGTCGTTCATGATGGAATGTCCGTATGCCGGGAGTTCTGGAGCATAACGCCCAATCGTTGCGGATACAACGACCTCCGGTGCGTTCGATCGCCTTCAGCGCAGGTCGCGCGGTGCCGCGGCCGGCCGCTCGTCCGGCACGTCGGCGCTCGCGCCGAGTACGCCCGCGATCTGGCTCTTGTCGTGCATGCCGAGCTTGCGGTACGCGCAGCGCAGATAGTGGCGCACCGTCGTCGGCGAGATCGCCATCTGCTGCGCGACTTCCTTGTGCGACCGCCCCGCACCGTAATAGCGGATGGCGGCAAGTTCGCGCGGGCTCAGCCGGTCGAGCAGCGAGCGCGGCCGCGCTTCGAGCTGGAACAGTCCGGCGACCGGCACGCAGCCGATCCGCAGCGCCGTGCCGACGAAAGGCTGTGTTGAGTGACGCCGCAGATGCGCGACGAGCGGTTCCGGCACGCGCGTGCCCGACCATGCCGGCCATTCGGCGCGCAGCACGTCGTCGAAGCCGTGATCGGCATGGTGCAGCACGCCGAAGTTGTCGCACAGCGCACGCGACGCCGGCGCGCCGGCATCGCCGCGCTCGCGCGTGAGTTGCGCGGCGCGGTTGATCGTCAACGCGGCGGCCAGGTGCGGAATCACTTCTTCGAAACGTTGCGCATCGGCGTCGCCGAACGGACGATTCAGCCCCTGACGGTAGATCGACATGAAAGTCGTCAGCCCGAAGCGCCGATCGAGCGTGCACACGCACATCAGCTGCGCGAGCCCGTATTTCACGCACCAGTCGCGAAAGCGCGGATCGAGCCCCGGCTCGACGACCGACAGCCGTACCGCGCGGCCATGCGCGCCGCGCAGCGTGCGGTGCGCGAGCGGATCGCAGTCGCGCACGCGTTTCCAGTCGCCGAAGAACGCGTCCGGAAGACGGTACAGGAAGCTGTTGTGCATCACGGGGCCGGTCGCCATGTGCGTCGCGACGCCCGTCCACGCGGCATCGAACGGAATCAGCGCCTGCAGCAGCGAAAAGAAGCGGCATTCGAATTCGCCGATGGCCGACTGTGCGGCGAACGCATAGAGGTCGAGCAGCATCAGGCCGAGTTCGCGCTGCGCGGTGTCGCCGTGCGCGACGCCGTCGAAGTCCGCGCGCCGCGGCGACGGCGGCGGCCACGCGGCCTCGTCGAGCACGATCGCCGCCGGCACGTCGCGCAGCGCATCGAGATCCTGCCCGGTACCCGTCGTGATCCTCACCTTCCGCTCTCCTGCCCGTGCGGGCCGCCGATGTGCGCAACGCAGACCGGCCGATTATAGCGAGCGTCATTTTTGACGGGCCGGCGCGCCGCCACGCGGCGCAATCCCATCCATTTGAACGGGGCGCGACGCATTGCTGCCGCGCAGCACGCGCGCCCGCGGCACCGCGACGCTACGGCGCGGCGCACCGCGGGTTTTCCGCAACCTCCATCTGAACGGCTGTTCGGCGCCTTTGCGGCCGCCGACACTGCGTCGCGATTCCCCACGACCACGATGCGCCCGCATGGAGAACCCGACGTGATTACATCGCGCTTCATCCGCACGGCAGCCGCCGCGACCGTCGCCGCATGCGGCGCGGCCGCACACGCGCAGTCGACGCTCACGCTGTACGGCGCGCTCGACGTCGGCGTGCAGTACATGACGCATGCCGACGCGCATCGCTCGGCCGTGCAGTTGCAGAACTACGGAATCGTGCCGTCGCAGATCGGCATCAAAGGCAGCGAGCCGCTCGGCGGCGGCTGGCGCGCGCTGTTCAAGCTCGAACAGGGCATCAACGTGAACGACGGCACGGCGACCGTGCCCGGCCTCGCGTTCTTTCGCGGCGCGTACGTCGGCATCGCGGGGCCCATCGGCACCGTCACGCTCGGTCGGCAGTTCAGCGTGCTGTTCGACAAGACGCTGTTCTACGACCCGCTCTGGTATGCGTCGTACAGCGGACAAGGCGTCATCGTGCCGATGTCCGCGAACTTCATCGACCGCTCGGTGAAGTATCAGTCGCCGACGTTCGCCGGCTTCGATGTCGAGGCGCTCATCGCGACGGCCGGCATCGCGGGCAATACGCGCGCCGGTCGCGTACTCGAGCTCGGCGGCCAGTACGCGAGCAACGGACTGTCGGTCGGCGCGGTGCTGCATCAGTCGCACGGCGACATATCGGCGACGGACGACGCATCGGGCCGACGACGTGAACTCGGCACGCTCGCCGCGCGCTATGCGTTCGCCGCGCTGCCGCTGACCGTTTATGCGGGCGTCGAGCGCCGGACCGGCGACCTCGATGCGGCGCGCACGATCGTCTGGGGCGGCGCGCGCTATCTGACGACGGGCGGCATCGGCCTCAATGCGGGCATCTATCACACCGATTCGCGCACGCCGGCGATCGGTCATCCGACGCTGTTCATCGCGAGCACGACGTACGCGCTGTCCAAACGCACGGTCGCGTACGTGAACCTCGGCTACGCGCGCAACGGCAACCGGAGTTCGCAAACCGTCTACGAATACGACCCGACACCGCTCGCCGGCGCATCGCAGTTCGGCGCGATGGTCGGCATGTACCACCTGTTCTGAACCCACTGCGAGACGCCGCGATGAAGACCCTTGCCTCCGATACCGTGCGCGCATCCGATGCGCACGCCGCCCCGTTCGCCCCCGCGACGCTCGTCGCACTCGTCGTGTTCGCCGCGATCACGCCGCTGCTGCTGCTCGTCGCGCCGGCCGTCGCCGCTCAACTCGCCGTGCAGCTTCGCTTGTCCGCGTCCCAGATCGGCACGTACTTCTTCGTCGAACTCGGCGCGTTCAGCGCGGCGACCGTGCCGTCGTATCTGTGGCTCGGCCGCGTCGATGCGCGGCGTGTCGCGGCGTGCGCGATCGCGCTGTTCGGCGCGGGCAATCTGCTCACCGCGCTGTGGATGCCCGACTTCGCGACGCTGCTCGCACTGCGCGCCGCGACCGCACTCGGTGGCGGCACGCTGATGGTGCTCTGCATGACGAGCGCCGCGACGAGCGAGAACAGCGATCGCGTGTACGGGCTGTGGGTCGTCGGCCAGCTGATCGCCGGCGCGATCGGACTGTTCGTGCTGCCGCACGTGTTCGTCGCGTTCGGCTTGCGTGCGCTCTACTTCGCGCTCGCGGCACTGGCGCTGGCCGCGGCGCCGCTGTCGCGCGGCTTTGCGCGCTCGACCGGCATGCACGTCGCGCGACACGCACGCGGCGCCGCGCTCGGGATGCCGGCCGGCTGCGGCGCGCTCGCGATCGGCGCGGTGCTCGCGTTCTATCTCGCGATCGGCAGCGTGTGGACCTTCGCGAGCCGCGCCGCGGCCGACGCCGGGCTCGATTCGCAAGCGGCCGGCACCGTATTGGCGGTCGCGAGCGTGATGGGGATCGCCGGTGCGGCGCTCGCGTCGTGCGCGGGCGGCCGCGTCGCGCGCCGCACGATGCTTTGGACCGGCTACGCGCTGCTCGCCGCGTCGCTCGTCGCGCTGGCCGCGCAGCCGCGCGCGACCGGCTACAGCGCCGCGATCTTCACGTTCAAGTTCGCGTGGACGTTCGTACTGCCGTTCATCCTTGCGACTGTCGCGCAGATCGATACGTCCGGCCGCCTCGTCGCGACGCTCAACTTCGTGATCGGCGCGGGCCTCGCCGCCGGGCCGCTGCTCGCCGGGCTGATGCTCGATGCCGGCGGCACGATGCGCGCCCTGTTCGTCGCCGCGACCGCGGTCGCCGCCGTGTCGTTCGCCGCGCTGCGCGGCATCGAACGCACGGCACGCCGCTCCGCTTCTTCCCAACCTTGACAGGTCATACCCATGAAACGCACCGCATTCTTCACCGACGAACGCACCTTCTGGCACACAGGCGGTACGCACGCGCTGTTCTTTCCGGTCGGCGGCTGGGTCCAGCCGCCGTCGGGTGCCGGCTATGCCGAATCGCCCGACTCGAAGCGCCGGCTGCTGTCGCTCGTGCACGCGTCGGGGCTCGCCGCGCAGCTCGACATGCGGGGCGCCGCGCCCGCCGCGCGCGAGGATCTGCTGCGCATCCACCCTGCCGGCTACCTCGATGCATTTCGGGCGCTCAGCGACGCGAACGGCGGCGACCTCGGCGATCTCGCGCCGTTCGGCAAGGGCAGCTATGAAATCGCCGCGCTATCGGCAGGGCTCGCGATCGCAGCGGTCGACGCGGTCGTCGACGAGCGCGCAGCGAATGCGTTCTCGCTGTCGCGGCCGCCCGGCCATCATTGCCTGCGCGACCGGCCGATGGGCTTCTGTCTGCTCGCGAACATCCCGATCGCGATCGAGGCCGCGCGCGCAAAGCACGGCATCGGCCGCGTGGCCGTAATCGACTGGGACGTGCATCACGGCAACGGCACGCAATCGATCTATTACGACGATCCGGACACGCTGACGATCTCGCTGCATCAAGACCGCTGCTTCCCGCCCGGCTACGGCGGCGCCGAGGATCGCGGCGCCGGTGCCGGCATCGGCGCGAACCTGAACGTGCCGCTGCTCGCCGGCAGCGGTGACGATGCGTACCGCCATGCGTTCGAGCGGATCGTGCTGCCGGCGCTCGAACGCTTCCGGCCCGAACTGATCGTCGTCGCGAGCGGGCTCGATGCGAGCGCGGTCGATCCGCTCGCCCGGATGCTGCTGCATACCGACAGCTACCGGTTCATGACGCGCGCCGTCAAGGAGGCCGCGCAGCGCCATTGCGGCGGCCGGCTCGCGATCGTGCACGAAGGCGGCTATTCGGAAGCGTACGTGCCGTTCTGCGGACTCGCGATCGTCGAGGAGCTGGCCGGCGTCCGCACCGCGGTCGCCGATCCGATGCTCGAGCTCGCGGTTGCGCAACAGCCCGGCGAGCGGTTCCTCGCGTTTCAGCGCACGCTGATCGACGAACTGGCGGCATCGTTCGGGCTGCCGGCCGCGCGATGACGGCAGCGGGCCGGCGTCGGTTCGCGGCCGGCCCTTGCGCGATCGGCGCGGATGCGGTCTCCTGTGCGTTTGATCAAACAGGCCCGAGGCCGTCTTCTTCCGATGAAATCCTCCCCGCGCGATAACGATGCTCAACGCAATGCGCGCCGCCAGCCGTCGAAACTGGTTCTCAATATTGCCGCCGTGCTGGTCGGCCTCGTCACGTTCGCCGTGGGCGCGGGATGGGTGATTTATAGCTGGCTCGTCGACCGCGAAGTGCAGTATTTCGCGATTCCGCTGGTGTTCTCGGTGCCCGTGATCGTCGCCGTCGCGATCCGGAGTTTCTGGGATTAGCGGCGGCGGCGATCGCAAGCAAGATGCGCGGAAACGAAAAAGCGCTGCGGTCGGGGACCGGCAGCGCTTTTTTTCGGAATCGGGCCGTGCGGCACGTATTCGATGGTGCTGAGGCCAGAACCACATTAAAGGCGTTCTGTCTTTCTGCTATTGGGATCCCACCAGTTCGTATTTTGCGGATGCCCCCATATATGCCCCCTTGCAAAATTGCTGCCGTTAGCGTTGTTGTGAAACAACGAATCAGCGGATCTCACCATCGCGTAAGGGGTCAACATGGTAACGAACTTCCGTGCGGCATGTTGCATGTCGATTGTCCGAGGGCTCATCTGCGCAGTTGCGTCCGTTGCGACCTACGCCCATGCGGACGGGGTACCCGCGAATATCTACGACCTCAGTTCGTTCGGTATCCCGCAAGCGGCCATGCAAAAAACCTACGTCGGCCCCTACGACGCGCCGACGCCCCAGCTCGGCTGCAAAGTGTTCGACGCGCGCGGTCGCGCTCTGGACGACGGAGAGCTGACAGACAAGCAGCGGTATCAAGTTGCCGACTGCATCAATACGGTCCGCGCAAACCGCGAATGGAACGACCGGCTCGCTGAAAGTCGGCGCCGGACAGAAGAGGCACTCGACGCCGCCCAACGACGCATCGATGCATTCGCCAACACGCCGGCCGCTCCAGGCACGCCCGGCCCGATCGCCTACCCTCTGCCGGCCAACACCCCGGCAATCATCCTCCAGACGCAGTAGCGCCGCCCGGATCCGCGCCAACGAGCTCGGCGACGTCCGGGCTCGCGCTCAGGTGGACGGCAACAGTGTGAAACTGTAAGTCGATCCTACGTCACCGAGGAAACCGCCGCCGGTCGATGTGCCCCACGAATTGGGGCTGTCGGGGGAAAATACCGCCGATTGCCCGAGCGAGTTGTTGGTGACCCGGATGTTTCCGCCCCATGTCGGCGTCCCGGAGAACGTCAGGCGACAACCGCCGCCGATAGCGCTAGCGACAGTAACAATCGTCGCCCCGAAGAATGGCGCATTAACGTCCACGGCTTTCGTAGGTGGATTCGTCCCACCGTTACGCGGCGTCAGATTGCCATCGAAACGGCCCGTCTTGCCCCGCAGATCGCTGAAGCTGATCGTTCCACTCGGGCGACCGGCCAGCGCGCGCACCCATCCGTGATTCAGGTTGAGCCCGGTCGCGCTGATCCCGAGCTCGGCCGCTATCTGCGACATGCTGATTTGTCCGGTCGGGAGCGTCATTCTCCTGCCTCCAGTGCAGCGACGCGCTCGTCGAGCTCCTTCAGCGCCTCGGCGAGGAGCGCCGTCATATTCGCGTACGCGATCGACTTCATGCCCTTCTCGTCGGTGTGCACGACCTCAGGCACGATCGGCTCCACGTCCTGCGCGATGAAGCCCATGTGACGCGCCTTGTCCTTCGAGCGGCGCCGCGTGAACGTCACGCCGACCAGCTCGCGTACCTTCGCCATCGCGCCCTTGATCCGCTTGATGTTCGACTTCACGCGGCGGTCGGAGAAGCCTTGAATATCGCCGCGCGCCCAGAAGTTACCGTTGTTGTCGAACCACCCGAGCTCAGCATTGTAGGCGTCATTGATGAAGCGAATTCGGCCACCGCCATCACAATTAATGATGTCTGTGTTGTTACTGCTGTCGCTCGTGAGCTGCATTGCAATGTGGTACGTGCCGTCCGTTCGCTTGAAGTAAATGCCGCGCGAATTGCCAAGCCGCACAATGCCGTTCATGCAAGTGAACGCTTGACCGTAAAAGTCGAGATTGCCTTGCCCATTTGCCGACCCGCCGCCGGTCGCAATGAGCCGAACGTCGTAGTCGTTGCCCGTTCCGGATGAGTGAAAATCGATGTACGACGCTTGTGCGGTTCCAAAAGAGCCGATCTCGGCCCACGGCATGTACACGCCGTAGTCTGCATTGAGTACCCCGGACAACGCGCCGCCGGTGCGCGGCAGGAAGCTCGTCGCGACAAACTTCGTGCTCGCCGCGTTATCCGTCGAGTCGCCCACCGCGCGCGTCGGCACACCGACATTGCCCGTGAAGGTCGGATTCGCCTTCGGTGCACCGCCGAGATTCGCGAGCGCAGTTGCCGCGTCGGCCACGTCCGACAAATTGTTCGCCTTCTTCAACGCGTTCGCCAGCGTCGCTGCAGCATTCTGCTCGCTGACCGACGCAGCCGTCGCGGAATTTGCTGCGCTCGTCGCCGACAACGTAGCGGACGTTGCGCTCGATGCAGCACTGCTTGCGGAACCCGCCGCATCCGTCGATGCCACTTGCGCAGCCGTCGCGTACTGCGATGCGTGCTGTTCGCTCGTTGATGCCGCGGCCGCGCTCGCTGCAGCCTGCGTTGCAGAATCCGCGCTCGCGGCGGCCGACTGCGCCGCTTGGCCGGCGGAATCGAGCGCGCTGTTTGCGCTATTCGTCGCCGTTTCGGCCGCCTGCTGAGCCAGAATACGGTCCGCGCGCGTTTCTGCCGCGCTGGATTCGATGAACTGGCCGAGAATTGCCTGATAGGTCTCGGTGTCGTCGGACAGGATGAGAGAAAGTTCCATGTCAGCTCAGCGGAGATTGTTCGATTCGGATATAGACGGGCGGCCCGAGCACAACGTCGCCCGTCGCCAGAGCGAGTCGCACATCGATGCGCGCCTTCTGTGGCGACCAGCCAGCCGTGGAGTCGGCCGTCAGCGTGAGCAGCCCCTTTGTGACGTCGAGCCATTCGACATTGAGGGCTGCAATCTGCTTCTTGCCCGCGCTGTCGAACAGCACGGCCGTCAACGTCGAGCCGGTGAAGTCGGCCGGCGCGCCATCTTTCTGCAGGCCGCCGACGAGCTTGAACGTCGATCCGATATAGACGGTCAGCATCTTCAATCCCCCTGCCCTTCGATGAGCGACGGCCGCTCGGTAATGTCGACCACCGCGCGGGCCTTCGGAATCCCGGTAGCCATCGTCAGCAGCGCTGTATTGAGGCCGTCCTGCCGCTGGACGACGTCGTTGCGCATCGACTCGACGGCAGCCTGAACACCGCGCGTCTGCCGTGCGCCTTCGGTCATCATCACCGGCAGCCACCGCACCGAGCAGTCCCAGTGATCGACATCGCGGCCGGTCTGCGGATCGCGGCCGACGACATGGGCGAACCACGCGCATTCGTGCTCGAGACACGGCTTCTTGAGCAGTGGGCACACAACTTTTTTCGCTTTCGTCATTGCTTCACCGCCACGATGCAATCGGCGTACTTGACCTGCGGGGCGCGGTACGTATGGTTGTGCGCGGCGTTGCCGCCATTTGCCTGAATGCTGACGTTGGTGCCAGCCCCGTAGATCCAGATACCCGTGCCACTGCCCTGAATGGAGATTCCAGTCCCGCTGCCGGTCGTGTTGATATTGGAGGGCTGGTTTCCGTTGTATTGCACAGGCGCCATGCCAGCACCCGGCGCCGTGTTAGGCGCGGAAATGCTCCACGCAATGCCAACGTGCGAATGGCCCGGGTCGTTCACGCCGTGCGCGTGCCCGGGATCCGCTACCCCGTGCGAATGGCCTGGGTCATTCACGCCGTGTCCGTGCGACGGCATTTCGCCGACGGTCAGCTGATGTCCGTCAACCGCGAATTGACCACCCCAGTTCCAGCCGCTCCAGCCAACTGCACCGTTCTGCTTGCCGACCGACTGATTGAACCGCATCGCGCAGTCCGTGAATGCCGGATCAGCGTCGACAGCCCATCCCGTCGGCGCCGCGGCTTGCTGCAGAACGATGCGCGTGCCCTTCGGCGCGTCGAGCGTTCCGTTGTTCACCTTGCCGTCGGCGAGCTGCCGCACGAACGCGCTCAACGCCTGAATGTATTCGTTCGCCTGCGACCCGACCGGCTCCGAGCCCTGCGGGCTGTTCTGGCTCGGAGTCGGGCTCAGGTCATTGATCGATCCCGGTACGGGCATGGTTCACCTCGTTCGTCAGTGAGTCGTAGTCGGCTTCGCATTGCTTGCCGGCGATGCCTCGGTCGTCAGCGATTTTTGCCAGCTCTCCCGCAGCTTCGTCAGCCCGGCCGAGCACGTCGGCAAGCAGATCGAGGGCGTCGCCGGTTGCCGCGCTTCCGGCGGCAGCGGTGGGATGGCGGGCACGCTCGACGTACGCGGCGAGTTGTTTGCGCAGGCCGTCAGCAGCAGAAGCAGCGGCATCAGCATCAGCGCGCGCCTGATCACGTTCTTTTGCAGCATGGATCGCGTTCTCCTGTTGCGCCGCGGTGCGGCGTTGTTCTTCCGCGCGTGCGGCCTCGACCGCTTTCGCCTGAGCCACCTGCGCGGCGGCGGTCGTCGTGCGTACGCCGTCGGCATGGCCCTTGAAGTAGCAGGCGGCCGCCGTGATCGTGAGCGCGACGACGAAGGCAAGCCAGACACGGGGGTCGAGGATCGTCATGCGCCGCTCCGCATCATTGAAGCCAGCCGCGTCGCGCGCGCACCGACCTGAGACGCCCATTTCGATGCGAGCATCCCGTCGGCCGCTGCCGCGTAGTCGCCGCGCTTGATCGCGGCTAACGTGTTGACGAAGGTCAGCAGCTTGCCCTGCATGTTGAACGCCATGTTCATCATCACGCGCTGACGCACGGGATCGAGCGATCGCCACCACGGCAGATTGCGGTCGAGCCATGCCTCGGTTTCGGCGATGTCGTTCTGGTACATCAGGTCGATCTCGTTGTCGCGAAAACCCTTGTCGGTGAGATTGCGGCCGATGCCGCCCGACACCTTGCCGACCGTGTCGACGTAGATGCGGCTGCGCCGCCCTTCGTCGCGCGTCAGCTCGGCCTTTAGCGCAGCCGCGTCGTAGTTACCCATGCTTGTGCCCCTTGTGCCACCAGTACGCCTTACGGCCCATCACCCACATACACACGATCGCCATGCCGACCATCATCATCGTTTCGGGCATGTCGATCACCGCGACCGCGCGCATCGGCTTCAACACATTCACGGCCGCAGCAATTCCGATGATCGAGAACCCGACCGTGCCCCACCAACCCGTAGAAATCGCGTCGGCTACGGCGATCCAGACGCAGAAGCCGAGCACGATCAGGTTCGCGAAAATGAAAATCGTGATCATCATTGCCCCCCAAGGAAGCGACGTTTCAGGGCCCCGATGAAGTCTGCATTGTTGATTTCTTTGAACAGCTCTTTGGTGACAGCCAATCCGAACAGGCCGACAAGAAAACCGATCGCCTGCTGCGCCCCGTTGTCGCCGATCGCAAACCACGCCACGATCAACGGACCCACAAAATACGAAACGGCGGCGCCCGCGACGAAAGACATCGCTTTCTGCCTGCCGCTCAACCCGTCGCCGATGAAGCGCAATGCAATCAGCGAGCCGACCGCGCCCGGCACGACCTTCAAAAGCAACGCGCCAGCAGCAGCTGCTGCACTCGTCGTCGGCTCAGCCATTTTTTTCGCTCCTTTTCTGTTGGCGACCTGCTTCGTAGGCTTGCACCGCACGAACACCGGCCTTCCCGGCACCGCTCGCCTTTTGCTTCAGCGCGTCGACGAACGCCTGCCGCGCTTTCGGCTGCCCCTTGAACTCCTCGAGCGCGCGCGCGAGCTTCTTCGGGTTCAACAGCAGGTCGATCGCCGCCTTCTCGGTGCGCGCCGCCGCCTTCGCTACCGCGCGTTGAACGACGTACGCGCCGACCGCCGCCGGGATGTTCCCCGTCGCTGCCGTGCCGATGATTGCCGTATCACCAGTGCGGCCGCGAATCAGGTTGCCGAGCAGACCTCCCCCGAGCTGCAGATTCGCTGCCGTCTGGCTGCCTGCGGCCCCGAGCGGCGCGTTCGTCGCAGTCGCACGCTGCAGATCGGCGAGCAGATTGCGCGCATACTCGTTCGCCGGACCAGTGAGGTCGCCGGCGCCGGACAAAGCCGCCTTCGCGCCTTGGAACGTCATCTGTGCATCGCCGAATGCATTGCTCGCCATCAGCCCGAGCTTTTGCAGCGCTTCTTGCACTGCCTGCCGCGACTGAAGATCGGCACCGGTCGTCGCTGCCTCGTCGAAGTAGCGCGCGTACGACGGCGATTGCGAACGGAGGTACGAGCTGAAATCGGCGGCCGCCGTGTTCGCGTCCTGCCGCATGAGCGTGTCCGCTGCGCTTCGCACACGCTCGGCCAGTGCCTGACGCATGAGCTCCTGCCCTTCACCGCTCAGCCCGGCAAGGTTCGTCGGCGTGGCCCGCGCCTGCTCGCCAAGCACGCGCAGATCGTCGAGCGTTGCAGGAGACACCTGATCAGCTGGCCGGATACCCGGCTTCAGCTGTTCGCCGGTGATGCTGTTGATCGTCTGCCGCAGCTTGTTCGGGCTGACGTCACCGGACAGCGGATCTACCGCGCCGTTGAGTCGCGTTTGCAGCGCCTGCTGTGCGTCGATCGGAGCCGAATCGGCTTGGTAACGAGCGCGCGCCGGCGCATATTCCGGACTCGCGCGGTCCATCAGCCCGACGAGCTCGTTTTTCACGGCGATCAGCGCGCGCGCCTCTGTATTGCGCTCGCGCTGCAGCGCGTAATTGATCTGATCGTCGAGGAACCCTTTCGCATACAGCAGTCCGCGGCCCGATAGCCACGCGCCAACCCCATCCCCTTCGGCCGTCACCACCGGGCCTTCGCCGAGGTTGTCGGACATGCGCTGCGCAAATCGCATTGCGTCCTGAAATGCGGGCTTCTGTGCGAGCTGTTGCGCTTCCGGCCATGCCATCGGCACGGAAACGTCGGTTTGCGCGAACAGTTCATCGGCTGTCTGCCCGCGCGCAGCCTTCAATGCGTCGATCGTCTCCGGCGTGCCGGCGACGCGGTCGATTCCTTCGCGCAGCGATTGCATGAGCGGCGCTTGCTGGTCGTCGAATGCCGAACTGCCGCGGCTTTCCGCGCTCGCGCGAGCCGTTTTCATCGCTTGCCGATATGCCGGCGACTGCATCACGTCGGCCTGCGCTTGCGTCAGCGGCGGCAACTCGGCCTGACCCGCGGCAACGCGCGCGGCCTGCTGCTGCGTGAATGCGTCCATCTCGTCTGCGAGATTCGCTCCCACGACGCGCTGCCCCTCTGCGAAGCGTGCAGCGTTGTTCGCGGCCTGACGAGCCGGAAATGCGACCTGACCGTCGGCGGTGTTCTGCAGTTGGCGCTGGATCCGGACGAGCGTCGGATTCTGGCCGGCCTCTGCCGCCGTCGGCAGGCTGCCGGGGATGAGCTCGTCGCTGTTGGAGCGCAGCGCGGCGATGGTCGGATCGAGATCAGCGCCGAGCTCGCCCGCGATCTTCGCCGCGGCCGCACGTTCGCCGCCACGTACGGCATTCCACGCGCCTGCCAGCGCGGGCCGTGCTGCAGCACCAATCGCGCCGATCGCTTTCCCGGCCAGATAGCCGCCTGCGCCGAGCCCCGCGCCTTCAACCGCGCCCGGAAGGATGCCGGTATCGTTCAGCGCACCTTGGCTCGCGCCATACAGGCCACCAGACACCAGTTGCGGCGCCAGTTCCGGGCCAGCGACGAGCAGAGGAGCGGCAGCGCCCACGAAATTGCCGGCGGTGCGCCAGCCACTTTCCCCCGCAGCATCCTGCGCCTCTCGCGTGAGCTTGTCCCGGCCCGAGCGCGCATCGTCGACGAGCCAGTCGCCAGCGTTCGTCGCGCCGACCGCAGAGAGCCCCTTTCCGATCAGCGCCTGCGCACCGAGCATGGTTTTGCCGAACCCTTCGCCAATCCCTGCACCAAGGGACTGCAGTGCTCCACCGCTACCCGCAGCGGCGGGCGCCGGAAGCGGCAAATCGGTAATGCCGGGCACAACAGGACCGCCATCATCCGGCGCGATGCCGAACGAGCTCAAGTCGTAAGGGTCTGCCGGCGATGCGTCTCGATCGCCAGTGCCCCGGCCAAACGTGGCGGCGCTCGCGCTCGGAATCAGCCCCCCGGACGATGCGACAGGATCGCGAGGGGTGAGCCCAAGCGCCTGCCCGACTGTGCGTGTCGCTGCGATGAGCTTGGAGCGATATGCGGGATCCTCGGCGTAGCCGCCTTTCACAAGGGCCGCTGCGGTAGCGGCCGCATCCGGCCCGGTGTTGAGCGCAGCCGGGTACTTGCGTCGAATCAGCGACGCGTAGTCGTCGGCGAACTCCATCGGAGACGAATAGACCCGATACGCGTCGTCCGAGCCCGTCATGTTGTCGCGCGCACGCGCGCCACGCCCAGTGAAATCCTTGATGTTCCCGAGATTGTTCGTTCCGGGGATGATCGAGCGCCCCCACCCAGTTTCGTGTCCGAGCTGCCCGAGAACCGTCACGGGATCGATACCGGTCTGATCAGCGATTCGCGACGCGACGTCGCCATATGCCGCTGCGAACGCCGCCGGCGTGAACGCGCCTTGACCGAAGCCGCTGATGTCGTAAATGTCGCCCGGCATCACACCCCCCAGCCGCGCGCCCGGAGCGCCTGAAGCGACTGCTGCGCGCGACCGTCACCCTGCGCCGCCATGCGCTGAAGCGTCTGGACCTGCGCGCGCTGCTCGGCGCTCATCTCGCCCGGCCGGCCGCCCGTGGATGCACTCGGAGCGCGGCCGCCAAGCACGTCGATCAACGATGCCCCAGCCGGGAACTGGCGCCCGCCGATCGTCGCCGGCTGCATCAGCGGCCCGAGGCTGCCGCGGTTCGCGGTGAGGTAGTCCGCGCCGCATTTGCGCGGCCACGGCGGCCGCCTGCTGCACGCGTCCGACCGCGGACAGATATGCCTGCCACGTTTCCTTCGACGCGTTGTCGGCCGGCGTCCCGTTGCGCACAAGCTGGATGTCTTTGTCCGATGCGGAGCCGGGCGGCAGCTGGTTCAGGATCGTGCTGTTCACGAACTGCGCGAGCTGACCGCGCAGCTGCTGGCCCGCATCCTTGTTACCCGTGATCTTCGTCAGGAAGTCGTTGAACGTCCCGGCTGCGCCGCTCGCGAAGTCCGGCGCGTTCGCGAGCTGGTTCGCAAGTGCAACCGTGTTCTGGTACGTCTGCCGCGCCGTAAGCGCCGCGTTCTGCGCATCGTTCACGTACTTCTGTTGCGACTCGCCGAGTGGCCCGCTGAGCGGGTCGGACTTGAGCATCGGCGTGCCGACCTGATTCCCGAATCGGTCGAGCTGCACGGTGTACGTACGGCCGTCCGGGCCGAGCATGTCCGTCGTACGCGCAACAGAGGGCTGCGCCTGCACAACGGGCTTGTACGAACCGTCCGGATTGCGCGCGTATAGGCTCTGATCGGCGCCGACAGAAATGGGCTTGCCCTCTTCCCACAATTGCTTGCGGGCAGCAAGACCGTTATCGAATTGCTGCTGCTGTTGCTGCTGATCGAGTTTCCGGGTAGCGAGCTGATTCGCGGCGTCGGTCTGCTTCACGTTGCTGTACTCATTCAGCCCTGCGATGCCGCCGATGCCGATCAGTTGCCCGAGATTGCGCGAGCCATCGTTACCTGCGAGCATCGTCAGGCCAGACGCGATCAGCGCCTGACTCGCGGCCGGGCTCATGTTGGAGATGCTGGCGCCGAGACGTTCGAGCAGCCCTTTCGACTTTTCCGGCGACCGCACCGCATCCTGCGCGGCACCCGACAGCATGCCGAGCAGACCGCCGGAAGCAGGCGTGCTCGGCGCGGGCGTTGCGTTCTGCGTCGTCGAGCCGTCATCGGCCATCACGGGAGTTACTGGCATATCGGGCACCGTTACGGGCTGCAGCTGCATCGGCGCGCCCGCGAGACGCCGTTCGAGCAGCGCGTCTGCCACCGGAGGATTCGCCGATTGCGCGACCTGCGACGCCGCGGCAGCGGTGAGCGGTGCCGGTTGCTGCATCGGATTCGGGCCCACGCCGACGAGCGCGCCACCTTGCTGTGCCTGCGCACGTGCCGCTTCGTCCGGCACGATCGTCGGAGACGCGAGCGGTGAAGTCGGCGCGGCACCCGCGTACGGATTGCGATCTGCGCTGCGGCCGAGCTGGTCGATCAGACTCGAGACGGACGTCGGCCGCGCGCCGAGCGCTGCGAGCAGACCGCTGAGCGTGTTAGCGCCAGCCGCCGGCGCAGCCGGATAGTTCCCGTTGATCAAAGTGTCGAGCAGAGGCATTTCGTCCTCACAGGAGCGTCGACAGGCCGCCAGCGAGGCCGCCAACACCGGCGCCGATCAGCGTGCCAATCCCCGGCACAACAGAGCCGACGGCCGCACCGGTGCCCGCGCCCTTGAGCGTCGCGCCCGCGATGTTGCCGAAGCTATTGCCGCTGTGGCTCGGGTCGACGAGACGCTGAATCAGGCCGCCCGAGATATTGCCGGCCGCCATCCATGGCGACGCAGCGCCCATTCCGCGCGCACCGAGTCCGACGAGCGAGTTCAGCTGCGAAGTCGGATTCGGTTGCGGCGTACTGCCGTTGTGGCTTTCGCTCATGCGATTGTCCCCGGTCTATAATTCATCAGCATTTGCAGCAGGCCGTTGCCCCCGACGGAGCCCGGTGCCGCTACGAAGTTCGCAATCGGTGCGCTGAACTCCTGCGCCCGCAAGCCCATCCCCGCGCCGCGGCCACCCATGCCCCCCATCGTCGTTGGTTGAGGGACCGACAGCGCCTTGCTTGCCGCGCCGAGCGTGTCGCTCAGCTTTCCGAGCGTATCGGCCCCGGGCATCGTGAAGCCGTACGTGTTCGGCCCCACATTCGGCGCACTCACACTCATCCCCGAACTGATTCCCGACAGGCCGGCAAGAGACGGCATACCAAAGCCCGACGAAAAGCCGTCCGGCATCGTGAAGCCGAAACTGTTGCTCCCTACGTCGGATGCGCCCTGACCAAAGGCAGTCGATGCGTTGCTCAAGCCGCCGCTGGATCCGAAAATGCCCATTCTTGACCCCGATTTCGTTTAGCCGAAGATGCCGCCGCTGAGCTTCGATCCGATCCCGAGCCCCAACTGACCGAGGCCAAGCAGTGTGCCCATCCCACTCCCACTGCCACCAGACTGCGTCGTCGAAGTGATGCCGGCACCGCTGCCGAGTGCGCCGCTGAGCCCCTTCGAGAGGATCGACAGCTGCTGGTACGGTTGATTGACTTGGTTGAACCATTGCTGATACAGCGCGTTCAGCCGGTCTTGGTCGTTCGATTGCGCGACCGTGCCGCCCGTCAGCTGATTGCCGTACAGGCTCGAGGTCGCGGTGTTCGCGCCGGTCGCCGTGCCGAGCGCGCCGAGAATGTTGCCCTGCTGGTTCTGGTAGTTCTGGCTCGCCTGCGAGTTGTACGCGGTGTTCGCGGCCGTGCCGACCGACTGGTTCGCGAGATTCACAGCGTTCTGCTGAGCCGCGTTCTGCGTCGCGACGTTCGCCGCCGTGTTGTACGCCGAGTTGTACATGCTCGACGTGTTGTCGTTCAGTGCACGCGCCAGATTCTGCTCGTTCTGCGACGTCACCTGCTGCTGCGCCGAGCCGCCGAATGCACCGGCATTGCGAAACTGCGCCATCGTGCTCGCGGCAGTACCGTTCTTGTACGCATCGGTGATTGCCTGATTCGACGAAGCGACCGTCTGTGCGAGATACGGGTTGTTCGCGGGATCCGCGAACCTCGCCGCGGCGTCGGACGCCGTAACGTTGCCCGTGAACGGATTCGAAATCGAAAAACCGTTCGGATTGCCCGTGAGCGTGCGGTAATAGTCCATTGCCGCCGCAGCGGTGCCCGCTTGATTGCCGGCCGCGTTCGTCAGCCCCTGAATCGCGCCGGTCTGCGTCTGGTTCAGGTCGGCAACCGTCTGCCCGGTGTACTGCGGAATGTCCTGCTTCGACAGGTCCGAAGAACGCTTGAGCAGGTCGAGCGCGTACGGCTTCGCCCAGTCCGGCAAATCCGTCGTCGTCGTTTGGCTGCCGCCACCACCACCGCCACTGTCCGCCATTTCGCTCTCCAAAAACAAAACGGCTCGCTTCCCCTTTCAGGGAAACGAGCCGTCCGCAGATAGGCTTAAACTTCAGTCGATTTTGTATGCCGACTATTGCGCCGTCAAATCGTCAAGGGGACATTCGTACGTTGTGCTGCGCATCTTGAACCCATGATGCCCCGCAACTTTTTCCCAGCCGCGGCGCGACGAACCGAACGTAAGCATGCGAGCGCCCGCCGCACGGGCCATCTGCATCAAATCGGCACGGAAAACGCTCATCACGTCGAAGCCGTTGCGTGCCCATAGCAGCCAGATATGAAAGTCCCGCCCGATGAGGTGAATTACCATCCAGCCGACGCGCTCGCCATCCACGAAGAGCAGGCAGAGAACCGCGCTTCCGTTCATACACGCAAAAAACACTTCTTCAGGTATCGTGCCATCCGACATTGGGATTTCATCGAACTGCCCGCGGATTGTCGGCCATACGTCGCGCAGTTCGGCCGGCGGCACGACGATCAATTGCCGGTCAGACATCTGCATTCTCTCCATTGGCCCGGCTTGCCTGCCTCGATGCACATCCAGCCGAGCACGATGTAGCGCGCGCCGGCATTGCCGAGCTCGGCCGGCGCCGAATTCTTGATGAAATCGCCACGCGCGTACGGTGTCACCGACGTTGCCGCCGGGGGCGCCGTGGCAGCGTTGTTCACAGCGGACGCTTGGCCGTCCGACAGCGCATTGAGCTGATTCACGATCGGCTCCATGCAACGCCGCAGCGCCGCAATGAGCGTCGCGATGTTCCCCGGTTGACCGAGATCGGGCGCACGCAGTCGCATCAGATGCTCCCCGCGCTCACGATCCGCGGCACGGCGCCGAGGATTTCGTGATTGCCCGTGAAATTGAACGTGACCTGCGCATAGCGGCACGAGAAGTCCGCCGCGAGCTCGCCGTCGAGCAAGTCGCCCAGCGTTGCCGCGTCCGGCTCCCCACCGAGCGAGGTCAGCGTGCGCGCGGCACCGGTGCACGTCTTCGGCCGGGCCGCGAACCGCGGCACGATGCCCTGAACGTACATGTAGTCGTAGTCATCGCCGAACCAGCCCGTAGTGAGCGAACTGCTCTCCGACACGCCGGACAGCGACTGCAGCCGATGATTCGTGTCGACGATCGCCGGAATCTCCGACGCCTGCACCCAGAATGACGAGTTGTACGGGATCTTCGGCAGCGTGCTCCACGTCGAAACACCGGGCAGCTCGCCAAGGCCATCCCACGTGATTTGCCCGCTGATAAACACCACCGACGCCTCGACCTTCGCGTCCGCGCGGCCGAACTTGCCCGTCAGATAATTCAGAACGAGGCACTTGTCCGGATTCCCATCGGTCGAGTTGGTCGAGCAGAAGTACCAGTAGACGAGAGAGTTCTCTTTGTCGTGATAACTCTCGACACGCTCGCGATATAGCTGCGACCAGCTCGCCGCGAGCCATTCGTGCACTTCGTCGCCGATCGGCGTTACGGTCGCGCCGTCGTACTGATATACCTGCGCATCGCTGCCGAGGAACACGTGCCGCGTTCCGATAGCGACGACGGCCTCCTGACACGGCGTCCCGACGATAGGCGAAATCTGGTTCATCGCCCAAATGATCGGCGGCCCCTGATACGAGCCGTAGAACATCGACGATTTCTTGTAGACGACGATATTCGTGCCGAGCGCGCGGCCGGCCGTGATTTTGCCCGGTGTATCGATGATTGCGCCCTTCGCGCACTGTGTCGCTTGGCTCGGCGTCCACACGGTCTGGTCATAGATGCCGCTGCAAAACCAGCCGTTCGGCCGATGACCATCCGTCGCGTCCGTTGTGTCGAGTAAGAACACGAAACCCTGAACGACCTCCACGATCGCCGCGCTCGGCGCGCCGTCAATCGACGAAAATGCGCCGACGCTGATCGACTGCTGAAGCGGATTCGCGCCGGCTCCGTTCACGGCGAGCGTCGCATTCCCGAACTGGGCGAAGCGCCAGCGATTCGCACCGCCCGTGTACTCCATACCCGACACATCGATGTGCGTGTCCTGCAGCACCTCGTACAGCTTCGTCGACGTGCCGATGATCGTGCGATACGAGCCGGACAACAGCTCGCACGTCGCACCGCCCGTGACCGCATCCGGAAACGGATCGGTGCTGATCGGCGACGGCGTCGGTGCTGCGCGCATGCCGCGCAACGTCGGCACCATGTTCGTGCAGTCGACGATTGCGCCCGGCGTCGTCGGGTCTACGCTAGGCGTAAAACCGCGAAAGGGGATCGTTGCGGCCATTACGAACTCCGCATGACGAGCGGCTGATCTGCCGCCTTCGCCGCATCGTCTTCGGTCGTCAGCTCATCGATCGCGAGATCGCGTTTCTGCATCCACAGCGTCGCGCGCGCGTCATCGCGCACGTACATAGCTGCTTCGTGGAGCGCGCCGAACAGGTAAATGTCCGGCGCATCCTCGAGCAGCCAGTTCGATTCGTTCGTGTCCGAAAGCGGCTCGATCACCGTGTAGTAATCGATCCGCAGCACCTGCCCGAGCTGATCAGCGCCGAACGCCAGCGTGTCGCCGTTGATCTGGAAACCGCCGATCATCAACTGCGCCTGTCCGCCCGCATAGGCCGATTCCTCGCCGATCGCATGCTGTTTCAGCGGACGGCCGCCGTAATACACCGCGATAAGGCGGTCCCAGTCCGGCGGCAAATCGACCGTGAACTTCGACGGCGTGAATTGAAACGTCGCGCGGCGAGCTCGCGTAAAGATCTTCCGATTGAAGTGCTGCTCGGCCAGCATAATGAAGTCCGGCATCAAATCGGAAAGATCATTTCGCTTCAGCCAGCGTTTCATGACCGACTGAAGTTCGCTATAGGAAGCGATGCTCATGTTACGCCGCCGCCTTGACTGCCGTAACGACGCCGTTCGCGACTGCCGCGGTCGCCGGGCTGTTCAGGCCCGCGTTGCCGGCCGACGTCGCGCCGTCCGACTTCTGCAGCGTGATCGTGGCGCCGTTCGTCACCAGCGCGTCAGTGGCCGCCAGCGTCGCGACACCGTTCGTCGCGGTGAGCGTGCGCGAGACAGTACCCGACGAGTTCTTGAGCGTGATCTGGCCGGACACGGGCGGCGTCACCGGATTTCCGGCACCGTCCGCCACTTTGACCCATGCGGCGCCGATCTTGGCGTAGCGGTCGCCAGTTGCGTCGTCGAGCGCGATCTGGCCGGCGAATCCGAGATCCGCGGTCAGAGCGTCGACGCCGTGCAGAGCAACCGATTTTTGCAGAATGAACATGTCAGACTCGTCCAGGTGCGACCCGGAAATACGACAGGTCCGGATCGTTGCAGATGGCTTTGATGTGCTTCGGGTCGCCCATGAATTCCTGAAACGTGATGCCGTGCGTATTGCAATACGACTCGATGATCACGCCCGGGATCTCCGCGACATGTCGCATTTCGCTCGAGCCGTGAATGCCCTCGTTGCGCATCGCCGCGGTCAGATCGAGCAAGCCGTCGAAATGGCCGACCCGCTCGACAATCGTCTGATCGCGATCCGGATCGATGTGAACGCGCGTCTCGATCATGGTTCAGTGGTTCCCGAGCTTGACGCCCGGCGTCGGCTTCTTTCCGCCGAGGCTGAGCGACTGTGTCGGCGTCCGCGTCGTGGACGTCTTCATAGCCGGCGCTTTCGGCGCAGCCGATGCTCGCGCGCCTTTCGCCGCGGCGGCGGCCGCCGCCTTCGGCGATCCGATTACCATCTTCCCGCTTGCTTTCATGATGATCGATCTCCAACGAAGGACGGCCCCGCAGGGCCGCCCGACTGTCACGCCGCGAGGTCGCGGATCTGCGCCGAACTCGCTTCGTTCCGCGCTTCCAGCGTCCCTTCCCACGTGATCTGCCAGTTGCGGGCGTCGCCGACCTTCGCGAGTTCTTCCTTCTCGAACCCGCGCAGCGTCGCGAGCGCCCACATCGACGGATCGATCGCATACACCGCCGTGTCGTTCACGGCCGACATAACGCGGTTCGGGATCATCGCGACGTTGCCGAAGTCCGACGCGTAGATCGAGTACGACGTCTGCAGCACGGCCGTCTTGCCCGTACCGTTGACCGACTCCATGCGGGTCGCATTGCCCGCGAATCCCGACGCACGCTGCTTGTCGACCGGACGCATGTGCACCTGCGTCACGTTGCCGCCGGCCTCATAGGCCAGCCGCAGCGCTTCTTTCAGCAGATCCTCGGTGAACGGGCGTGCGGTGCCGGCGACCGGGGGCGTGTTGTTGTCCGGATCCGGCGCGGCCGCACCGGCGCCGCCGAGGAAGTTCGTCTCGCACCAGCCCTTCACACCGCGCATCTTGCGTGCGACGGTCTTCGAACCGACCACGGCCGCGCCGCTCACCAGCGACGTCGCTTCGATGTCTTTCTTGAGCTCGATCGCCTTCTTTGCCGACAGACGCGCGACTTCCTTCGGGCCCGCGCGCTTCACCGATTCTTGCGTGCCCGACACGCTGAACGTGTCCTGCACGATCTGGCAGCGGTTGCCGATCCGCTTGGTCGGATCCTGCTCGTTGTACGTCGCATCGGCGCCTTCGACGGCTGCGTTGCTGTCGGTCGGCGCCCGCAGCGAATCCGTCTGCCATTCGTGGTAGACGGCCTCGGCGTCGGTTTTCTCGATTGCCGACGTGAACGGAGTGTCGGTCGGCGAGATCTGGAAGACCTTGTTGATGAGGTCTTCGCGGTTGCCGACCGCGGTATACGTGGTGTAGGTATTGGCAGGCATGATTCACCCTTTCAGCTTGCCGCGCCCTTACATGAAGAAGTTCGCGAGCGTTTTTTCAGAGGGGTCTGCCGCAAACGCCTTTTCCGCATTGGCTCGCGCCTGCTGCGTCTTCGTCGTCGTTCGCGCCGGACCCGGACGCGCGACACGCGGGACCGGCTGATTGCCGCCCTGCTGTGCCGCTTTTTGTCGGGCGATGGCTTGGTCGTACAGCATCGCCTTCTGAGCGATCAGCAGCACCTCTGCCGAGTCGATATTGCTCCGGACGTTTGCCGGAATGCCCTGCGACTCGAGATACTGATCAATCGCCCGTGCGCCTTCCTCTGCCTTCTTCGGGTCCGCCCAGGTCGGGTTGGCCTGAATGAGCTTCGTTTGAGCCTCATCCAGACGCCGCCGTTTGGATACCGCTTCAGCTTCAGCGTTGCGCTGCGCGAGCACTTCTTGCACCTGACGTGCTTCCAGCATTTGCCGCTGGCGAGCCTCCCAAGCGTGACGGGCCCGAACGTATTCGGTCGGGTTTTCCGCCAGCAGGCGCTCCCAGTTGGGCTGCTGTTCTGCCATCAGGGCTTCGTGTGCCCGGATGTAATGCTCAAGCACGATGCCGAGCTGCTTTTCGCGCTCCGGCAGCTGTGCCAGCTTCTGTTCCGCGTCCTTTCGGATAGCGGCGGCTTCCTCGAACTTCCGGTTTGCGCCGTGATACTTCGATGCGTCCGCAATCAGTTCCGACAGCTTCTTCGAAACCTTCTGGCCGTCGCCGACCGGAATCTCGAAAACCGGGTCGTCACCTTCCGGATCATCGCCGTTCTGATGCTGATCGGCGTCAGTGGACAGGTCAAGCTGTTCACCCTCGCCTGCGGGACTTTCCGCGTCACCGGCCCGCGGATCGTCCACGAAATGGCTGTTTCCGGGATCGGTGTTGCCGTTGTTGTCGGCCTCGGCGTCGCCGTCGAGAGCATCGAATGCACCGGCGAGATCAACCAGTGCGCCACCGTTGAGTTCTTCATCCATCATCTTCTCCTTGTTAGGCCGGTTGGCCGCCGTTGTTCATCTGCGCCCACGCAATGCGCTCTTGGTCGGCGAGTGCTTGCGCTTGCTCCTGCTGCTGGTCCTGCTGAATCGAGTCATTCATCGCGCGCTCGACCGACGGATCGGTGATCTTCGCGCTGAACGCAGCGCGTTCGCGCTCGGCCGCCAGCGAGGCGTAGAACTTCTCCCGCTCCCATGCGAGCTTTTGCGCGGCAACGTCGCGTTCGCGCGCATCGAGCAGCCGTTCGTGTTCCGTCTGCAGGCGCGCATCGAGCTCGATCTTCGCGGCGTCCGTCTGCTGCTTCAGATGCGCCTTTTCGCGCTCGACCTGAATCTGACCGGCGATGAGCTGGGCTTGCGGATCGGGCGGCGGCGCAGGGGGCGCCGGCGGCGGAGGCGGCGGATCGGACACGAACATCGACGGCTCGCCGAGCTGCAGCGCCTTCACGATCTCGTGAACCGTTCGTTGCAGGTTCTGCGGCGTGACCATGCCGGCAATCTGCGGATTGGGGCTCTGCGCGAGCGTCTGCTGCATGCCGAACAACTGCGTGAGGTGCGCGACGCGCTCGGTCATATCGCCGGTCCCGGTGCCGACGACGACCTTCATCGAATACTCGTTCCGCCACACGCGCGGGTCGATGTCGACCCATTTGCCCTTGCTCAGGGCAATCGACATCGGCTTGTCTTGGTGCTGCATCAGCAGCTTCTGGATCAAGCGGAACAGGTCCGTCACGCCCGTTTCGGCGAACTTGCGCGCGATCATCTTCACGCGGAGGTCGGCCCGCGCCGTGATCCGCTTGATGCCGTCTGCCGTGTGATTCAGCGTGTCAGCGTCGAGCCCTTGGCTGTACTTCGTGATGCCGGTGCGCTCCTGCGACATGGCATCGACGTACTGCAGCAGCTGCATCGCGCCAGCAATATCGGGCAGACCCTGTTTGATTGGAACGATCGCGTCCGCGCTCTTGATGCGCACACCGCCGCCCGGACGGTTGTCCATCCAGTCGTTGACGTTGACCTTCCCATCGACGAGCCCGACGCGCCCGTTGATCTGGATCTGCATGTTGTCGTCGAGGCCGCGCAGAAATTTTGTCTTGATGCGCTGGATCGGCATAGCGAGATCCGCGATTGATCGCCCGATGAGCAGACCCGGAATCGAGATCGGGCTGACCAGCGCGAACGGCGGCCCGTCGACCACCTCGTTATCGAGGATCGCGTTCCCGGCCTTCGTGATCTTGCGCCACTCGGAGATCCCGTCACCGTCGACGTCGATCGGGAGGTAGCACTCGTACAGCTCGACCTCGCGCTGCGACTCGTCGCCGAATCCATCGTCGAGCGCATTCATCACCACGCGGTTTTGCTCGTTCTGGCGCGCGAGCGCGAGTTCCGAGAGGTCGGCGGCCACGGCATTCGGCTCCGAATCGATCAGCTCGACGTTTTCGTAGCCTTCCGCCTTCAGATCCGACAGCGTTTTGCGCACGCGATGCGCACAGAAGCCGTCGCGCACGCGCCGCGATCGCGCCGACACAAGAAAATCCTCGGGCATCACGGCCTCGATCGCGACATGCCCGGCCTTCTTCGAACGCGTCAGCACGACGTTGTGCAGCCGCGGCAGTTGCTCGAGGTTGATCGGTTGAGGCGGCAGCAGCTGCGGAGCCGGCGAACCATCCGGGCCCGGCGGCAACTGCTGGCCGGCCTGTTGCGCCTGATACAGCTGAACCTGCTGCTGGTACTGGTCCATCGCGGCCCGCTCGGCCTGCGGATCGACGAAGCTTTCGACGCTCGTCACGACGACATCCGGATCCTGCGTCAGGATCGCGAGCTGAATGTCGGTGAGCGCCTGATACGTCTCCCGCGTGTCGGTCGTTTCGACCTGCCACCACGCCTTCACGATACCGACCTTGCTGAGCAACGCCGACTTGAACCAGTCTTCGAAGATCTGGAAACCGGGGTTCTGCACGTTCACGACGTGATTCACGACCATCGTCATCTGGTCGGCCGCGTCTTCGTCGCCGGGCCTGTTCGGCGTGAACCGCACAGGATCGCCGCTCGCGTAGAAGATCTCCATCAGCGTCGGCATCAGCCACTCGATCTGATCGCTCACGACGGTATCGACGATGTCGGATCGGTCTTCGACTTTCGGCGGCGCCAGATCGCCTTCAGGCTCGCCGAAGTAGTATTCCATCGCCTTCGCCTGCTGCTGCTGAATCTCGCTTCCGACCCAGTCTTCCGCACTGCGGATGTGCGCGTCGAGAATCGACGAAATCGTTTCGTCGCTCATGCGGTTGGCACCGCGCGGCTCATCGTCCGAGCCGATCGACTCGACGACCTGCACAGGCGCCGGCACCATTGCGACGTCCGACGGGTTGGTGTCTGGCATCATCGCCATCCCCACCTGATTCATGAGTTCGTCCTGATTCATCGCCTCGATCCCAATGTCAGTTTCGGGTAGTTCAATTCACCGCCCCACCCGGTGCGGTTGTTGTGCATCTGCGGCGCATGAACGGCGACGTATCGCACGCCATCGTTCGCATGCGAATGCTCGTCGTGCAGCGGATGGCCCGCCTTCGTGCGCTGGTAGCGCTTCATGTGCTCGATCAGGCCGACGGTTTTTGTGCCATCGGAGTACGTGCGCGGGCCGCAGCGTGTCTTGTCGATAAACGTCCGCGGCAGCATCTCGCGAACGAGTCGTATGCCGGCCTCGACAGGCATGTTCGCGGCAATCTCGACTTCCCATCCGAGCGCCTGCATCTTGGCTTTCATCGAGACGCCATCGCTGTCGAGACGCTCATGCTCGGCGTCGTGCGGCATGACCACGATCGCCCCTTCGTAGCCGGCCTCGATGAACTGCTCGCTGAACCAGCTCAGCGGTTTTCGGCGGTTCTCGAAGAAATCCACGATCCGGAACTCGCCTCCCACCTGCTGCACCACCGGGCACGACGTGAAGTCGTTGAAGCCCAAGTCCATGATGATGTAGGTGTTCAGCCCGTCGTCGATCGGGATGTTCAGCAGCCGACCCTCGCTCTCCATCTGAGAGATCTCGTTGAAGTAGATCGCGCCGGCGACGGCCGGCAACGGCATCCCGAGCCACACGTGGCGGTGCATGTCGGGATCCTTGCCCTTCATGTCCCGCTCTTCGAGCCGCAGTTCGTCCGGGAACCACGGGTTCTGATCGAAGTTGACGAACAGGCTCGCGCAGTTCGGCAGCCCCTCGATCACAACCTTCTGGTAGATAAAGTCCGTCTCGAGCTCCGGGTTCCACGACAGCCAGATCTGCGAGCCCGGCGCGCGGATCGACGGCGTCAGCTTTCGAAAGCTGTTCTCCGTGATCGTCTGCGCTTCCTCGACCCACGCAATGTCGATGTCGGCGAGCGACTTCACGTTGTCGGCCGTCATGTCGCTCAAGCCGCGGAAGATGAACGCCCCGCCAAGCTTCGGACGGATCTCGTTGGACAGCACATCGAAGTGCGACTCGAGGCCCATCTTCTTCATCTCGGACACCAGCGTCGCGTAGACCGATTCCTTGATCGAGTCCTGCACTTCACGCGTGCAGAGCACGCGCAACGGCTTCTGCGTCGCACGAATCAGCAGCGCACGCGCGAAGTTGACCGTCTTGCCCGAACCGCGGCCGCCGCGGACGCTGATGAAGCGCCACTGCGGCTCGAAAAGCACCCGCGACCACGCGGGCATCTGCATCCGAATCTCGTTACGCGTCGGCGCCGGCATACTGCTCCCACACGCCCGAATCGCGAAGCACCGCCGGCGCGCCATCGAGCACCGGAATACCACGCCAGATCGTGTGAATCACCGGCTCAGGCGGAGAAGGGAAACGAGCACGCGCGATGGTCTGGCCGTGCTCTTTGACGAAGGTGCGGAAAGTCCCCCAACTAGCGGGGGAAATGGGAGGGTTTTGTGCTGCCGACGCGCTTTCGATCGCCTCGACAGCAGGTGCTGCAGGCGACGAATCAGCGTTCTTGCGGGGGCGTCCGGGCCGTCCCATTCTTCGCGTTCTCCAATGACTGCGCGGCCATCAGGCCGGTATCCACGATCGACCGCAGCTTGACCTTGATCGCTTCAAGCGCTTGCAGTCGATGCCATGCATTCAACGCTACAGTCGACTGCGGATCGTCGCCACTTCGCCAATCGGAAATCGCCTCTTCCTCGACCTCGTTCAGTGCGCTGATCAGCACTTCGTCTTCCAGAATTTCGG
Source organism: Burkholderia sp. HMSC10F09 (assembly GCF_001806955.1). Taxonomy (NCBI): domain Bacteria; kingdom Pseudomonadati; phylum Pseudomonadota; class Betaproteobacteria; order Burkholderiales; family Burkholderiaceae; genus Burkholderia; species Burkholderia sp. HMSC10F09. The sequence goes on along the minus strand of NZ_KV786860.1, from coordinate 68,994 downwards.
CAGCGCGACGGCCGCGCGCCTGCTCTTCTCGCCAACGTCCCTCATTCATGCGTCTCTCCCTGTGCCTGCTTGCCTGCCTCGACGAACTCGACGCGCAACAGCGACCCGCCGGCTGGCAGGCCAAGATCGACCTTCTCGCGCAGCATCCCGAGGTGCTTCATTGCGTTCGTGAGCGCCGTGTTCTTGTCGAGGATTTTGTACTTCTTCGTGTACCCGCTCAGCGCGCGGTCCTCGCCGCTCCCTTCGTATTCCTCGAACACGTCGAGGCCAGCGATCGCCGCCGCGGTGTCGTCGTCGAGTTCGCTGATGGGCAGCGGTCGGCCGTCTGCATCGAACAGCTTGCGCGGGTCGAAAAACGCGATGCGCGCCAGTTCCCGCAGCACACGATCCTGCGTGATCCCGGTGCGTTGCTCGCGCGCCTTCATCGCTTCGGAGATTGCTTCCGCAATTTCAGGTTTTTTCAACAACTCGAATCCGATCTGGCCGGCCGTGCGTTTGCTGTATCCCGCACGTTCAGCGGCCTTCGTCGCGTTCAGGTCGATCAGGTATTCGTCGACGAAACGCTGATGCTTCGCGCTCAGCTTCTTGGCCTTCCCTCTCATGTGCCCTCACTCTTTCCCAAGCCGCATTAGGACGCGCAACTTGCGCCACGTGCAGCGCTCCTCCGCGCGCACGATCAACGAGAACCGCGGAGCGAGCGCGACGATCACCTCTACGGCCAGCACCGGCGGATAGCCGATCCACACGCGCACCGCTCTCCTGCAACGTTGCCTGAAAATCGTCAGCGTCGCCCCGTAGCCGCCCTCGTTCACGACAAAAGCGCGCTCGTCACAGTAGAAAAGACTGCGCATCATCAGCTCCGGTTGATCAGATTCCATTTCACGTATTCGAGTGCGCCGACCACCTCGACCGTACCGAGAGACGCGAAGCGGTCCTCCATCATCAACCGCAGCACCTCATCGTGAAACCGCTCGACGATGGGGTTGCCCTCGCGCAGTTGGATCACGCGCGCGAGCCCCTGAAGCCTCGTCGGCAATTGCGGCGGCTCGACGCTCAACACCTGATCAACCCACGCCTTTTGAGCATCTGCGAGCTCGCGACGCCTAGCCTCAAAATCGCGATCGTCCATCACGCCTCCTCCAGCAACGCTTGGCGCCGGCGCAGCTCGCGATAGTCCGCGATGATCTCGTTCAGCACCGGATTGCCCTGATAGATCCCACGGTTCACCAGTTCGAGGAACTTCAGCTTGCGCGAAATGATGTTGTCCGGCTGCTGCTCCATCTGCGCCATCGTGCGCACCGGCGCCGTCGCGAGATACCGATTGAACTGCTCGACCGTGCACGTGTACTTTGGGTATCCCTCACCCTCGACGCGAGTCAGGAACCCCTTCGCGACGAGCCGCGGAACTGCTCGCTGCACCGCATCGCGATCGGCCTCGATGAACCGCGCAAGCACGCCGCTCCCGAGCGGCATTTCGGCCGTGCGCATGAACGACATGATTTTGTAGGTCAGGTTCGACATCGATCCCCCAGATGTGAATGACACCGCCGCGTCAGGACTGGACTTCGGCCGGCCGGTTGTACTCGTACAGGCGCTGCTTCGACAAGTACCCCTCGAGCGACCAGATCTTCGCGATCGCGTTCTGGCGCGCGATCTTGCGGCCGATCTCGGCGTCGAAGTTCTCGGGCGATGCGCACGCGCTCTCGCCGGTCACGGTGAAGCCGTTGCGCAGCACAAGCACGCAGAAGGTGAGCAGCGAAAGCGCAGGCGTCGAGCCATTCTCCGTTCCGTCAACGATCGATGCACCGTAGACACCATCATCGGCCGTGAAGTAGTGCGTCTCCGCGATCACCGCCTCGACATCGTCCGGCGTCACACGCGGTGCGGTCTTGCCCTTCGCGACGATCTCGTTCTCGATCGACGCGTCGTCACCGCGCGCGCCGGGTTGCGTTGCCATGTTCATATCCGTCTTCTCCGTGAGGTAGGAATCCCCGTCTCTCCGAGGTGTCACGCCGGCCTTTCGGCCACCCTGACAAAGGGCTGATCGCGCGGCGTTCCGCATTGGATAGTGAGAGCGGCCGGTGCTGATCTCCGGCAAGGGAATGCGGTGCCTTCTTCTCCCGATATTCGTTACTTCCACCCCTCGGGATCGGCCATGTTCCGGGGTCGCCTCAGCTAGGCGCATTCGCTCTCACGGCTGGCGACGGCGACCGTATGCGCGTCGAAGGCATTCAGCCCGTACACCGGGATTCGAACCCTGTCATCGCCATGCGTGAGAGGACCGGTTACGCCGGTCAGGCGGCCGCTCGGCACATTACGGGATGCGGCGCGCTCCCTCAGAGTCGGGCGTTACGCCCGCGCATGTGCCATACGCTCAATCTCGTTCCTGCATCGGCGCCCGCTCCGCGCGTGCGGCCATTTGCTACGGAGGTACTTCTCAACTTCTCCAGCCAATAGCCCCCCTACCCCCACGGGGTTTCCGCGAGGAAGAGGGTTTCTCCAGCATGAATCCGCGCTTTCCACGGGTATCGGCTTCTTTTTCCCCGTGGTCCCCTGGTAGCGCGGCCCCGAAGGTCAGCCAGCACCAGCCCACATCCATCGGAATTGCACCGGGGTGGGTAACGTTTTTTTACGAGGATTCGCTGCCTCGGTGTTCAACTCCGCGCGGCCCATTCAAGCCCTTAGTTTCTCTGGCCCGGAGTGCCAGTCATGCGATTACGTCGCTTAGGACGCCAGTTCAGTTATTTCGTCAATCCAGACATCGAGGTACTCGCGGTGGTCCCAGTGCGCCTCTCTCGGATAGCGGCCAAGCGATTCGAGCAGCTGAGCTGCGCGACGTACCGGCGACTCGCCAATCGATTCGGCGCAACCGGTAATTTTTTGAGCGAACGCTCGTAGAACGCGCACGGGGACATGTTTGCGATGCGCCATAGTCACCTTTTGATCAGGTCACGAAGAAGCGCAACGACCGACGACAGGCCGGCACGCTGATGCAGGTCGTTTGCGTCGTCACCGACGGCCGGCGGCATCGTCCACGGCAGGCCCGTCGCTCGCGCGACGCGCTCGCCGGTGCCGCTCGCATCGTTGTCGGCGACCACATACCGCGGCCCATTGAACAAGGCCGCCACGTGCTGCAAATTGCCGGCCGAGAAACACACGACGACGCGCGCGCGCCGGTACAAGCGGTTCAGCGCTTCGCGGACGCTCAATCCAGTCGCGAACCCCTCGACGAACCAGTGCTCGCGGCCGGCCCCGAACATGAATACGGAACCCTTCGCCGCGCCGCCGGGCAAAAACTTCTTCTCGCCCGTGTCGTTGATCCACTGAACGCTGTTCACGCGCGCGTAGTCGTCCGCCGACCGCATCGGAATGACGAGCCGGCCGTCGGTGTCGACGAGGCCGATCTCATTAGGGAAGCCCTTGGACGCGAGATACGGGTGCGTGCCGTGCTCGCAGCGCGAGACGATGTCAGTCGCCTCCCGCGCCGCTTGCGCGCGTCGCTCTGCATCGCGCCGCCGCTCAGCCTGTATGTCGCGTCTCGGAACTTCGACCGGGCGAATCTCGTCCCGACCGGGACGGAATGCGATCGCGGCCTCATGTACAGCCCAGTTCTGAACCCACCCAGTGCGGCCGTCGTACAGGTACGCGCCGTTGCGCTTACGCGGATGGTCCGTGGTAGGTACGCGATGGGGACGGCCGTCCGCGATCAGGTCGCGGATGATGAGTCCGTGCGCAGCGGCGAAGTCAGCGAACCGCATTGGCCGACCTCCCCAGTTGGTGCGCGCGCTTGATCAGCAGTGACTGAACCTTCCCTTTCAGCTCGCGAGACGGCGGCTCAACGTCGGTTACTGAGAAGTCGGCCTTCGGCCAGTGCCCGTACAGGCTCTTGAACTGTGCCAATGCGAACTTGCGCGCCTTTTCCGTATCGCCGTTTTTGCGCTCGATCGCCAGTCCGCACAGCTGACGCCATACACTGGCCTTGTCGCGCAGATAATCCGGCCCCTTCGCAGTCGAGTTCTCGACCGCGCTCACAACCTCCATCACGCCGGCAACGTTCTCGACCAGAGAGCGACGCTCGCGTTCCTTGCCACACGCGGGGCAAGCTGTGCAATTCGGCGGCAACACAAAGCCGCAACCGGCACACGTGATCTGCTTCTTTTCCTCGAGCGACGGTTCCTTGCGCACCTTCGAATCGAGATCTCCGTCGTCCAAGCGATCGAGGCCGTGTTCGAAAATCCGGGCAGTGTCGATGCCGAACCGGAGTGCGTTTCCGCAATGGTCGAGCCACAGGCCGAAGGTTTTCCCCGGCGACGGCCGCATCACGCGCCCGAGCTGCTGAATATGGCTAGACAGGCTCTTGCGGTACGGACGCGCGGCAATGCCACAGAGAATGTCCGAGACGTCGAATCCCTTCGTGAACACTTCGCACGAAACGAGGCCGTGAATCTCCGAGTCCGGCTTGCGGAATTCTTCGATCAGCTCACGCCGTCGCTCGTCGCTCCCGTCGCGATAGCTGATCTGCTGGAAGTTGAACCCCTGCTCGTTGAACTGCCGGCAGAGTTCGGCGCCGTGCTCCACCGTTGCGCTGAACACGATCGTCTTGACCGGGCCGCCGAAATGAAGACGCGTCTTGTCGATCCACTCCGATACGATGTCGCCGATGATCGCCATGCCGCGCTGTTCGATCTCCTTGTCGCTCCACTCGCCGGCAACGACCTTCGCCCCTGTCATGTCGACGGCGCGAGCGGCATACACCTGCAGCGGTACGAGCCAGTTGTCGGCGATGAGCCTGTTCGTCGTGGTGACGTTGACGAGATTCGTATAGATCTGCGACAGCCCCTTCGTGAACGGCGTCGCGCTCAAGCCGATCACGCGCAAATCTGCGCGATTTTGGATCAAGCGCGTCGTTTCACGCCGCGTCGCGTGACATTCGTCGACGATCAGCAAATCGAGATCCGGGAAAAATCCGCGCTTCTCGAGTGTCTGTGCCGAACAGATCTGGATGCGCTCGTAGCCGCGGCGACGCCAGTGATCAGCTTGAATCACGCCATGCGGGATACCGTACTTGTCGAATCGCTGACTCGTCTGGTCAACGAGGTTCACGCGATCGACAACGAACGCCGCGCGCCGCCCCTTCTTGTTGACCTCATCGCAAAGATACGCGCCGATTTCCGTCTTGCCGGCGCCTGTCGGCGCCATGAGCACCTGCGCGCGATGGCCGGCGCGCATGCCGGCACGCAGCGCCTCGACGGATTCCAGCTGATACGGACGGAGAACGATGGGGTCAGCCATTTGCCTTGTACCCCAGTTGCTTGCGCAGACGCTTCACTTCGCGCTTGAGTTCGGCGTTCTCGTTCATGAGATCGTCACGGCGATCCTGCAACCGCCGGATCTCGCCTTTCAGGCGCGCGATTTCCTTGCTCGCTTCAATCAGCTTCGCTTCGCCTTGGCCGGACTCCGCCGCTCGGTATGCGTCGAGCTCCCCGCGAACTTCCTCGAGCTCGTCGGCAAGCGTCGAGACTTGCTCGCGCAGCTCGTCGATGATTTCCGCCGACTCGGCGGTTCGCGGACGCTTCGAATCTACGGCGCAGGTGCGCGCCGCCATTTCGGCGGCGCATTCCGGCTCGGCCTCAACGGTGTCACGCGATACTGGTGCTGGATGGTCCGGCGCGCGCAATGCCGCGGACCCGCGGAGCTCCGCGATGCTGTCAGCCAAAGGGTGATTTACTGCTTTACCATCCGCGCGTGAATTTCCGCCTCGGGGCCCTGAATGACGGCCGATATTGACCGTCTTCATCACTGCTTCGGTGCCATGCCTTGTTGTATAGATTCGCGGTTTGCCGTCCTCAACCGATGCACGAAGCAACGTAGTGGATGGACTAGATGCATCGTCACCGATAACGTTATCGGTGAGAGCTGCGCGAAGTTTCCCGACAAACGGTTGCGATACCTTACAGGCACGTGCTATTTCGTGATCGCTCCATGCCGCCCACTCGGCATCCTCTAGCATCATCGATACTGCGCGACGCTTGTCCTCGTTCGTGCGACGCAGACCATGAATCGCATTTGCGCCAAGGGCATAGAGTTGTGCGTCCCGCCGCGTGCCCTTATAAACGTCGGCCGGAATTTCCTCGACTCGCGCAGCGACATACGCCTCGTACCGATGCCAGCCGTCGGCGAGGTAGTAGTAAATCCCGTCGAAGAACGTGACGACTGGGGGAAACTTCGCGCCGCCCTGCAGTGCTTCCTTGTACTCCTCAACGGTCGACACATTAATCTCCGCCCGCGTCTGGAGGGAAATCTCGCGGCGAATTTCCGTATGCTTCAGCAGTTTAGAGGTCGACTTCTGCTGCATTTTCGAGACGATCCCGGGAAGATTTGGCAAGGGCGTGATTCGGGAATCTGCGTACGACACGCTCATCGACAGCGCGGTTGAACGCAGTACGGGCGATTGACTTGTGCGCAGCCGGATAGCCAGATTGTGACCATTCGAGCTCGAATTGACTGTCCCGATAGATCGTCAGCCCAATAAGTCCGTTGACATGCAAGCCGATCAGATCCGCATGCGAACTGAATCGGCTCTCGATTTCGGTGACGATTGAGACGTCTAATTGATCGCGCTTCATCAATATGCCCCCAGATCCAGCGAACGGATCAAAAACGTAACAACCGGCGCCGGCAAAATGCGCCAGTTGTATCCTGCCATCAACGCTTGCTTGATCTTCGACTTCATCCTGTCACCGCTTTCTCTTAGGACTACTTTTGATCACTTAAAAAGAACCCCTCGTTATGGAACCGCTGGTAATCGGCCAGATCGGTTTGCTGCAGGGGATCCTCTTAAAACCGGCTTCCTTCTTCCTCCATCGATTGGCAGTCGACGTCCATAGGCTATTTCGGTTTCCCGGCGGTAGAATCCTGATCGCTACAACCAAATTGACCAGCAGCCGGGGGATTGCCATGGATCTTTCGCTCGTCAGCGGCGCAGTCGCTTCCATCAACGCCGCCAAGGACATCGGGAAAGCCGCTCTCGGCCTTCGAGACTTCAACCAGATGGCGGCGAAGATCAGTGAGATGAATGCCTCGCTGCTGGACGCCCAAAACAGCCTCTTCACGCACAATTCCCAACTTCTGGCGCTCCAGCAGGACTACTTCGAGGCCACAAAGCAATTGGCCGAAGCTAAAGAAGCCCTCGCGGAGAAGGGACGCTACGCGTTGTTCGAAATCGTTCCGGGCAGTTTTGCGTATCGCGCAGACGCTCGGCCAGCTGGCACCCATGACGGAAATCCAGTCCCGGCGGAGCCGGAGCACTACATCTGTCAGCCCTGCTTCGACGGCCCCGATCGTCGCAAGGCCGTCCTCCGCCTCCATCCGACGACCCAATACGCCATCGGCTGGTGGCATTGCCCCGTCTGTGACACCGATATCAAGCTTCCCGGCCAGGCAGCGCCCATCAATGCACGCCGGTGACGCAGTTGTCGCAGTGGGATCGAGCTGTGATTTCACGCCGCCTCCCGCCCTTCCTGAGGAGCCGCGGCATAGCCGAGCGGATCGGCCAGCCAGCGGTGCACCTCGGCGTTGCTGTAGCAGGAGTGCGTGCGGCTCATCCGGATTGGCTGGGGAGCCTTGCCGGCGATCCCCAGCTTCCTCCAGGACTCGCGGCACATCGGAATAAAGGGCGCGATCTGCGACCACTTGGAGAGGCCGACCCGCGGGAGGATCGGCTCGGTCGGCTTGCCGGAATCGGCTGGCGCTGCTGTCTTTTTCACGTTAGCTCGCGTTGGGAAGTGATCGTGAGCTAATGGTAGAAAAAGCGCAGAACACAAAATAGGAGAGAGGGTTAAGAAAACCTAACCCACATCTCCCAAGGCAGTGGCCGCCTACAGCATCGCCATCGCCTCCTTCAGGAAACATTTTCACATATAATCAAACACATACAGCATACCCATGGTTATCAAGAACCTGGGGTACTGGGCGCTCCACCGCTGGTCTTCCAGTTAGCAACTCGGGCGCACTCTGAAATCGCAGCCTTGTTGATCTTCCCCTCCCAGACTAGACCGAGTTCCACGTAGCGACTCGACAACCAGTCCTCCATGGTTTTCAGGACCGCCTTGCCCTCATATAGATTGCCATCCTCCATAGCGAGCCAAACCTTGATTGCGGCAGCGAGTTTTGGGGAATAGCGCGGATGCCGAGCATCTAGGTATGCCTCCTCGCTCGAGGACTCCGGAAAAAAGAAGCCGGACTTCACGCCGCGACTGGATAGCCAGGAAACGAGGTCGTCTCGTGAAACTGTCGTCAATGACCAATCCGGAAATGGCTTGTAGAAGCACGACTTGTCCTCCGACAACGTTTCATCGTCATCCGCGGTGGTGCCGTATGCCGATACGAACTGCGATTCGGAGTATTCTAGATCGGCCATTTGGTCTGCATAGCCATATTCCCGTGCTGAATATCTGATCTTCGCGCGAAGGCGGTCACTCGTGATCGCGCTCATAAGGGCCTTAAATGCAACTGCGTAATTTGGGTATACCTTATCGAAAAAGGTATCGTTCTTGTGCCTTTCAACAAATGTCGGCTCATACCCCGCCACAAGCGCAGCAGCATCCACAACGGAAAAATCATCGCTCAGCCCCCAGAGATGATTAATCTCGTCGTGCCCGGCATACGTCGCCCCGAAATCTTCGTCGTCGTATCCCACGTTATCTCCCTCACATAACTATCATTCTGGAATGGTTGAAAACTGATGAACCAATTCTAGTTCTGCTCCAGCCACCGATCATTGTTCTCTTCGCAGTCATCCCAGCACCTCAGCGGATCGCCATTGTCCGGCCAATTCCGCGCGATCCACTGATGCATCTCGTCCCACTGAGGATGATTTTTGCCACTTTGCGGGTACCAATATGACCAGTGGCACCGCTTGAGCTCGTACTGACGATCCAACACAACGAGCTGACAATGGTTGTCTTTCGGATCGAATTTCTGATCGACGAAATATCGAGTCAGGAGGGTAACCTTCGGATCTGCTGCCCGATCCCACGTGGCGCGGACACCGTAGTCGCCATGTAACTGAAAGCGCCCCTCCTTCGAGCCCTGCACGGTCCAGCCCGCAGGCAACAGAATGTCGACGGTATTTGCCTCAAAATTTCCCCATTCAACGCCCCACGCACGACGCATTGCCTCGCGCACGTCCTCGACGGATTCGTAGCCGCTCGGGATTTCCAGTCCGCGGGGAATTGTGAAAATTCGCGCTGCAACGTCCTCATCAAGTTCGATCCGATCAGCGAAATCATTCCCAAACGGATTCGACAAGTGCGTTGAGCGATACCCAGTGTCGGCGGTGTCGTTCGAGTCGACTCGGACCACGGGCTCAATGTCGCGGGCAGCCGTAGCACTGCTCAAACCGCGGAACAAGCGGTCTGCCCGCGCGCGAGCACGTTTGGATTTTTCCCCCTTCGACATCATTCCCCCCGCTGTGTAGTCGACAGTGAAAGAACGCGCGTGCGCTCGGTCGCCCAAGCGTCGCGGTCCTCGTTAGCAAGCATATTGTGCTGCAAGCCGTACTCGAGCGCCGACACGATCCGGCTGCGGCCGTATGGGTCGATCCGATCAGCGACCGCGAGGCACTCGCGGAGCGGCATCGTGTCGATTCGCCCGTCACAGCGCATGAGTTGAAAAATAGCCGGCGCCCCATCGCAAAGCAGCGAGTCACCGAGCCATTTGAGTGTGCCGGCCGGCACGCGATCGTTAATCATGGCGCGCCTCCTTGCCATCGCGCGCAATAGCCGTGACAGCGGCATCGAGCAAGCCCTTGGCTATTTCTACGGACGTGAGAACGGCATACAAATGGCTCGAGCTTGCGGCGCTATTGGAGGCAGTCTCGTTCAGCACGTCGCGCGCAATCGCCAGATGGCAGGACGAGGCTTCTAGGGCATCTACCAGCGGCAAGCCTGCAGTGATCGACAGAAAACTGGTCACTGCACTGCTGCTAGAAAGCAGCTCGGGAGAGGTCTTCAGAGCACGAATGTCAGTCATGGCACACCTCGACATCGCTGCCCGCGCGCGGGTCGTCAGCCAACATCATTTTCTTGATGCCGCGTGCTGCTCCAGACGTCAGGAATAAGCCGATCGTCGCCAAATGATAGGCGCGTGTCTCTGGTTCTACCTCGTCCTCGATCGCATCGAACAAGGTGCTTGCCTGCTCAAACTTCGCCGCGAGATCCAAGAGATCAGATTCGTCGATCCGGTACATCGATGCTTCTGGGGCCGTCGACTTCACCCCTTCGGGCTTGGCACCGTCCGGTTGTGCAAGTCCAGCGGCGTCATACAGAGCACTCGCCACGTCTTCGTGGTCGCGTTCGAGTGCACCCACCAGATTTGCGAGGAAGCGATGCGGCGACCAGTCAGCCTTGCTACTGCCCGCCGCCGCTCGGAAACAGGCAATCAGGTCGCTGTGGGTGATGGTTCGCTTAGCCATTGCGCACCTCCACACGAGCCAGATCGGCAAGACGGCGAAGCGCTTCACCGGTCGCATCGAGCGCATCGCGATCAGTTGGTGCGGTCGCCGCGACACGCAGAGCGTCACGGATAATTTCGAGTGGGGATTGAATTTGCTCAGGACGAGCTGGGACGTGGCGCAACATAATGCGACCTCCAATGTCGAAATTGAAGACCTGCTTCCCGTCGCCAAACGGGGTGGGCAGGCGCTGAGCGAGGTTGGCGAACCGGGACATTGGAACCGGCAGACCCGAAGGTCTCCCCACCCAGGCCCACCCATTGACTGGACGTGCGAAGGCATACGGACGTAAAAAAACCGCGCAGCGGCGGTTGTCCGCCAATATCGTCAGGTCGCCAAACCCGTCCGCTGTTGTCTCAGCGGCGATTTCAGAATAGCCACGTGTCACCGAGGCGTCAAGCGGATTTTTACGCGCTCGCAGTCGTCACGGCTCCTGTTGCTGCGGGAAATGCCTCGAGCTCGGATCCAACTCGTCGGCAGTCTGAAGTGCCCATTGGCGCCACGAGGCATAGTCCTCGGTCGGCTGTGTGTCGGCCGCATGTCTTTGATCGAGCGACTGCACGTATCGACGAATCAGGTCGGCATCGTTCCAATCGCGCACCTCTTTCAGCAGATCGTCGACGCGACGCTGATCCAGCTTCCGCTCAACCTCCCGCGCAGCAGCCTCTTCTCGTATCTGCCGGATTGCCTCGTCGCGCCGTCGCTCTCGCCGTAGACGTTCGAGCGATTCAACATGACGAGTCTCGATCGCGGCCACGATGTCGGAGAGCCGGTCGAGAACGTTGGAATCCTGATGATCCTTAAATCGCTTCGCCTGATCAGAGTACTCGTCGATGATGAGCTCGAGAAGGCCGGAACCGAGGACGCCTTGATCCAGAACTCGATCCCAGTCTTCTTGTGCGAGCTTCGTCGTGTCTGCACGGAACCCTCGTTCGAGAACACGCACTCTTACTGCTGCCTCGTCGCGGATCAGGTCAAGGTGATGACAGCGATATCCCATCCTCGTCGTGAACCCGCGTGCTGCTGCAGCAACGCAAACTGCATCGAGAATCTGCAGCGCTCGTGCAAGCTTTGATTTGCTACTCCGGATCACTTCATGATCGTAGGCTCGACGCTCGGCATCGCCAGGTCGCGGCGGGAAATACTCCTCCCACGAGATCCATCGCTTCGCGGTTCGCTGAGCCTCATGCATCTGCGCGATCCGCACGACGACCGGATCCTTCAAGCCACGTGCAAAATCCATCTGGCGCTTCGACATGGGAACCTCGATAGTGTTGAACACGAATCTCTGCAATGTCGATCGGCGTGCAACGTCTGACAATATCATTCCCGACCTATGAAGACCGTCTTTATCCTCTTGGCCCAATATGATGCCCGCGCGATCATTCCGATCGAAGATGTCTGCCGGGACTACTTCGCCCCGCTCACGGTCGCGACATTGCTGCGGAAGATCGGCGCCGGCGAAATCCGGCTCCCGATAGTTCGAATGGAAAAATCGCAAAAAGGCGCAAAGGGAGTCCACATCTCGGACCTCGCGGCATTCATCGACAAGCAACGCGCCGCCGCTATCAAGGAGTACGAGTCGTTCCATGCAACGAAATGGAATGCCGAGTAGCTGGGATCCCGTCCTCCATCCACTCGATCACGGCCAAGGCAAAATCAAGCCAGGCTTGTCCGGATCCAAGAGCGCCGCTTTCTTACACTGCTTGAACTGTTCATAGCGCCGGGCAAGCTCAGGATCGGACCGCAGGATATCCCCTACGCAACGCAGTTCCTCCTGAGTGGTTCGCTGGCGACGTTCGGCCGCTTTGAACTGAGCTCGCACATCGACGAATGGTTCGAATGAACGCATATCATTGATAGTCCAGAAACCACCCCACACGGCAGCAATTCCGTAAAGCGATGAGGTCAGTGCGGCAACACCGGCGCCCATCATCCATCGAATCACCTCGAAACAACCGACGATCGAAACCAATACGACCACTGCGATCGAAGGCCGATCAATCCCTGTGATCTCCTTCTTGCGCGATAAGCATCGGCAGCGTACATAGAGTCTCCTTACCGTGACAGCTCGCCATCGGCGCATCCGTCTACAGGCGATCGAGCGCCGGCTCGATGTCCAACTCCTCCATCGGATAGAACTGCAGCATCGCCCGCACTCTTGATGTTCGACGCGTCAGCCGATCAAACGGGAGTCGATCAATGCACGGCGAACTGGCGCCATCGCGGATACTGCTCGAAGAAGCGTTCGTCGACGAAGGCAGAGTACAGCGTCGGCGACTCAGGATTTGTCGTCTCCATCTGAGGGGCAACTGCCAGTTTGGGATCGACGCCGGTGGTGGCCGACCAGGCGGACAGATCGCCGTTGAACTCGAAAACGTCTTCTCGAGGGATACGCAGCTTGATGGCAGGCATGGCATGCTCCGAGTCACGCGACTCGTCATCATCGCGCAGTCCGCCGGATGTGAAAAGCCCCGCTCGGGGCGCGGGGCTTGCGATTCTGCACAAGGGCGGCTCAGCTCTTTCGATTGGGGACTGCAGTGAATGTAACCCCCAGAGCATGCATTAGCTTCTTGATGGTGTCGAATTTAGGATTCGCACCTGGCCGCAGAGCCTTGTACAGACTCTCTCGGCCCAATCCAGCATCGGCTGCTACCTTAGCCATGCCTCTGGCTTTCGCGACGTCAGCGAGAGCTAGAAGAAGAACATCTTGGTCGTCTGCTTCAATCGCTGCGCTGATGTAGCTGGCGATCGTGTCTTCGTCGTCAAGGTATTCCGATGCATCAAAGGGCGTCACTTTGATCGCTTCGGTTGTTGTCATGGCTACTCCTTCCTCAGTTGTTCCCAGATCGCCTTTGCGTGCTTGATATCCTTGTCCTGAGAGGATTTATCACCCCCGCAAATGAGCAAGTACACCACCTTGCCTTCGCGGCCGAAATAGACGCGGTAACCAGGCCCTACATCGATCCGCATCTCCCAAACACCATCACCCAAGTCCTTATGGTCGCCAAAATTCCCACCACGAGCGCGGGTAATTCGACCGAGGATGGCACCCTTTCCGACCTTGTCCTTCAGATCGTGGAGCCATTCCTGGAACTCGTCAGTTTGGTTGATCGTGTTCATGGATCAACTGTATCCGCACGGATACATTGTAGCAAATAGGTTTCTTCAATCGATGGGCTAGCAATTTAGTGGTATGACAACCACTCTCTCGCGCTGCATCGGTGCAATTAGCCGTCAGCGGGCAACTAGGTTTGAATCAGCGTTGCCCAAGTAGTCGCCCCACCACTGCATCATCTTCCGGCGCTCCGGCAGGTACTCCGCATGGTTGTACGCAGCCCGGACGCCGTCCCGCTCGCTGTGAGCTAACTGCCGCTCGATCCAATCCCGGTTGAAATTGTGCTCGTTCAGGATAGTCGACGCGAGACCACGGAAGCCGTGCCCCGTCATCCGTGAGTGGTAGCCCATTCGGTACAGGGCATACAGGATCGTATTCTCGCTCATCGGTTTCTTCGAACTCGACCGGCTCGGAAACAGGAACTGGCTATGGCCGTTCAGTTCGCGCAGCTTCGCAACAACCTCAAGCGCCTGCTTCGACAGCGGCACGATGTGCGGCGCGCGCATCTTCATCTTCTCGGCCGGGATGCGCCATTCTTTCTTCTTCTCATCGATCTCGGTCCACTCAGCGAACCGGAGCTCGCTCGTTCGGACGAACGTCAGTGCCATGAACTGCAGCGCCAGCCGAGTCTGGTAGTCACCTTCGTACGCGTTGATCTTCTGCATCAGCTCCGGCAGCTCAGCCTCGCTGACGCGCTTCATATGTACGACGGTGCGCGTCTTGAGTGCGCCGCGGAGATCAGGCGCCGGGTCTCGCTCTGCCCGACCGCTGGCGATGGCATATCGGAAGATCTGGCTCGTCGCCTGAATCGCCTTGTGCGCGAGCTCGATTGCATCGCGAGCCTCGATCTTACGAATCACCGCCAGCAACTCGGGCGCCGTGATCTCGGCGATGGGTCGCGCGCCGAGCACCGGAAACAGCTCTCGCTCGAGCAACTTCATGATCCGGTCAGCGTGTCGCTCGCTCCAAGCGCCCTTCTTCTGCTCATGCCACTCCCGCGCGATCGGCTCGAACGAGTTCGCGCGATCCAGACTGCGCTGCGCCTTCGCGCGTTTCTTTTCGTGCGATGGATCGAGACCGGCGCGCAACTGCTCCTTGATCTGGTCACGGGCCTTCCGGGCAGCGAGCAACGTCACGGCCGGATAGACCCCGAGGGCCATCCGTTTCTCCTTGCCATCGATGCGATACTTCAGCCGCCAGTACTTCGACCCGTTCGGCATGACTTCGAGGTACATGCCTTGGCCATCGGCCAGCTTATAGGACTTCTCGCGAGGCTTCGCCGCGCGAACAGCGACATCGGTAAGGGGCATTTGGGCATGGGGGCATTTCGATGCCCCAAAATATCGGAAACTGCCCCCTACGATGCCCCCTGATACTGTGGGTGTCAATGGGAAACGATGGGCAACGCTGGCAACAAAAAGCCCCGTAAGTACTTGACTGACGGGGCTTTTTGGCCAAACATTGGATTGCTTGGGAGTATATGTGGTGCGTGAGGCCGGACTCGAACCGGCACACCCTTGCGGGCGTCAGGACCTAAACCTGGTGCGTCTACCAATTTCGCCACTCACGCGGATCCTTGCGTCGCCAGAGCGCGCGGGCACATCGTCTGCGCCCCGCACGTCGGGGTTTTCGGCCGGCGACACCGGCGCCCCGATCAGGCGAGCGCGAGATTCTACCCGATCTGCGCGGCGTTGTCTCGCTCGCCGGCACCGCGCGGTCGGCGGTGCTAGAATGCCGCGCTCGACGTGACCGCGGCACCGGCCGTGCGCGTCCGTCCCTGCCCCGACCCGAATCTGCCCCGTGAACTTCGACGATTACTGCCAGCAAAAGGCCGCCCCCGCGGGCTCCAGCGTCTACTACGCATTGCGTCAGGCGCCGGCCGCGGTCGAGCCGCGCCTGACCGCGCTGTTCGCGCTGCGCCGCGAACTCGAGGAAACCGTCAAGGAAATCAGCGACCCGACCGTCGGACACACGAAGCTCGCGTGGTGGCACAAGGAACTCGCGGCGCTCGCGAACGGCCAGCCGTCGCATCCGGTCACGCAGGCGCTCGCGCGGCACCATCCGTCGATCGCCGCCGAAGCCGACGCGCTGCGCACGCTCGTGAACGGCTACGGGATGGATCTCGAGCAGGCGCGCTATCTCGACTTTGCGAATCTGCAGCGCTACGTCGCACAGGTGGGCGGCACGTTCGCCGCGCTCGTCGCACGTGCGGCCGCCGCGCAACCGGGCGCCCCGCAGCCCTGGGCGGCCGACGTCGGCCGCGCACTGATGCTCGCGCAGTTCGTGCAGGAGCTCGGCAACGACGCGCGCCACGGCCGCATCTATCTGCCGATCGACGAACTGCAGCGCTACAACGTGACGGCGGCCGACCTGCTGAACCGGCGCTACAGCCCCGCGTTCACCGAATTGATGCAGTTCCAGACGGCCCGCGCGCGCGAAGCGCTCGACGCAGCCGACGCTGCGATTCCGGCCGCCGAACGCCGCGCGCAACGCACGTTGCGTGCGCAGATCGCGCTCGCGCGCGCGCTGCTCGACGAAATCGAGCGCGACGGCTATCAGGTGCTGCATCAGCGCATCGCGCTGACGCCGATCCGCAAGCTGTGGATCGCCTGGCGCGCCGCGCGCCGTCGCTGACGCGGCGCGACCGGCATCACGCCTTCAGCAGCGGCAGCGTATCGAAGCGCTGCTGGAGCACGCTCGTCGCATCGAGGCCCCACCACGGGCCGAGCACGGTCGCATAAAGCTGACGAAAATCGACGGCGACCGGCAGATTGCCGTTGCCGTCCAGTCGCGCCAGCGCCGGCGGCGCGCCATACAGGCCGCCGATCACGCGACCGCCCATCACGAAGTGCGGCGCGGCCGTGCCGTGATCGGTGCCGTTGCTCTGGTTCTCGCGCACGCGCCGCCCGAACTCCGCGTAGGTCATCACGAGCGTCGTATCCCAGCGCCCGAGCTCGATCAGCGCGCCGCGCAGCGCCGTCATCCCTTCCGCGAACTGCTTGAGCAGCGCCGCATGCTGGCCCGGCTGATTCTGGTGCGTGTCGAAGCCGTTGAGCGTCAGCCGCAGCACCGCGACGCCGTCCTGCGTGCCGCGCCCGTTCGCATCGCACGCGGCCAGCACCTGCATCGCGGTCTTCACCGACGTGCCGAACGCGCCGCCCGGAAACGCCGTCGCGAACGCGCGCATGCCGCCGCGCGGACGCAGCCGGTCGGCGGCCTTCACGATATCGTTCTCGACATCGATCACGTGCGCGAGCGCCGGATTGCGTTCGCGCAGCGACGACGGTTCGGCGAGCCGCGCCGCGCGCACGAACTGCGCGGGATTGACGAGCGCAATCGCACGCGCGCCGTTCGCGAGCGGCCCCATCTCGGCGCTGCCGAGCACCACGCCGTCGGCCGCGAAGCCGGGCGGCACGGGCGCCTGCGCGAACGTGCGCGTGAGCCAGCCTTCGTGCAGATACTGGTCGGCGCGCGACGCGGTGTCCCAGATCTCGATCGAACGGAAATGCGACAGGTTCGGCTGCGGATAACCGACGCCCTGTACGATCGCGAGCTGCCCGTCGCGCCACAGCGGCATCAACGGCGCCAGCGACGGATGCAGGCCGGTCTGCGCGTCGAGCTGCAGCACCTGGTCGCGCTTGACGCCGATGCTGCGCCGATACTGGTAATAGAGCGGATCGGCGTACGGCACCACGGTGTTGAGCCCGTCGTTGCCGCCCTTCAGCTCGACGAGGATCAGCACGTTCTCATAGCGGGCCGCGAACGATTGCCCGGCAGCCGCCGCGCGCGACACCGAGGGCCATAGCGACACGCCCGCCGCGGCTGCGGCTCCGGTCAGCGTCAGAAAATCTCGTCGGTTCATCATGCATCCTTCGGCCTGCCGCGCGGCTTGCGCGCCGCAGCGGCAACGGCCCGTGTCGTCGTCATTTCAATTGATAGGCCGGGTCCATCAGCAGCGCCTGCAGATACGCGCTGCCTGTCGACGCCGTGTCGATCGCGGCGACCGGCGGCACCGGCAACACCGCATGCTGCAGTTGCAGCTCGGTCGACAGCCCGACGACCGCCTGCGGGCGCGCACGGTACTGCGCAAGCCAGCGCTCGAGATCGAAGCGCAGGCCGCCGCGCGCGGGCGACGCCGGCCACGCCGCCACACCGCTCGTCATCGCGGCGGCGACGGACGGCCCGGCGCGTGATGGCGCATTCGCCGCGACGCCCGCGCGCATGCCGGCCGTCTCGGTCGCGCGGAACAGCTGCTCGACGAACTGCTTGCGCGCGAGCAACGTCGTGCTGTTGATCCACATTGCGCCGCCGGGCCAGCCCTTCACGTTCGGCGGATAGAACAGGTTCTGGCCGAGCGTGCGCACGGTGTTCGCGAGCATCTGCGGATCGCCGTACGCGACGTCGAACATCCGCACCGACCCGACGACGAATTCGGCCGGCGACTTGACCAGCACGCCGCGGTTGCGCGGATCCCAGAACGCATCGGTCGACCACAGCGCGGCGAGCGCTGCGCGGATGTCGTAGCCGCTCGCGCGAAAGCGGTCGGCGACGATCTCGAGCTCGCGCGCATCGGGCGTGTCGGACACGAACTCGCGCCACAGCTTCGCGGCGACGAAGCGTGCGGTCCCGCGCTGCTTCAGCAGGATGTCGAGAAACGCGTCGCCGTCGAACGGGCCGGTCTCGCCGAGTATCGTCTTGTCGCCGGCGTCGTGCCAGTCGGTGCGCACGACGAAGCGCAGCGTATCGGGATCGACGGTCCAGCCGGTCATCGCCCGCGCCGCTTCGGTCACGTCACGCTGCGTATAGTGCCCCTCGCCCAGCGTGAACAGCTCCATCACCTCGCGCGCGAAATTCTCGTTTGGTCGCCCGTTGCGATTGCTCGCGCCGTCGAGGTACTGCAGCATCGCCGGATCCTTCGCGACCGCATGCAGCAGCGTGCCGAAATTGCCGAGCGCCTCGCGGCGAAACAGCGCGTTCTGCGCGGCCATCGTCTGCGGGTACGGCACCTTGTCCTGTCCCGACGTGAAGTGACCATGCCAGAACAGCGTCATGCGCTCGGTGAGCGGCGACGGCGTCGCGACCATCTCGCCGACCCACGCGGCCCGTAATGCGTCGTAACGCCGATCGCGCAGCCGACGCGCTTCGCGCCGCATGTCGGGCGTGAGCGCACGGCGCAGCGCGCGCGGCGGCGGCGGCTCGTCGATCCAGTCGGGCCATGCGGTGACCGGCGTGCGCCGGATGTTGCCGAGCGTGTCGGCGACGAGCTGCGCGCGCGTCATGCCGACCGCCCGCGCGACGTCTGCCGGCGCCGGCGAGAAGCCGGTGCGCGTGAGGAAGAACAACGCGTCGTCGGCATCGAGCGGCGTCTGCATCGCGGGCGACGATGCCGCGCCGGCTGTATTCGCTTCCATCGTGATCGGCTCCGGAAACGCACGCAGCGTGCGAATGCCGGTTCAACGGCACGCATCGCCGCGGCGTTGACGGAGAAATTGCTACCGTGTATTTCCGCAGCGCGGCGCAGACGACGGCGCGCTCAGCGCTTGTAGAGCTCGCGCACGGCGTCCTCGATGTGCTGACGCAGCAGATGACGCTCTTCCGGCGTCATGTGGCCGTCGCGGCGGCGCTGCTCGAGATCGGGAGGCACGGCGGAACGGACGGACGGATCGGCGGCGCGATCGGGCTGCGGCGCCTTGCCGCGCGGCGCCTTGCGCGACCATGCGCCGTGCTCGGGACGTTGCGCATACGCGAAGTTCGACGCATACGGACCGGCGAGCGCGATCGTCAGCATCAGTGCAATCCGGGCAGATCGCATGACCGTCCTCGCTTCTTTGGTCGATTTGTTCCCTTCGTCACGCGGCAACCGGCTACCTCTGGTACTAGAAAAACCCTGCGGAATTCGGGTGTGCAAAGATGAAAGATGGAGTGCAGCGAGTATCTACCGAATTTCGGCTTCGAGTAAAGGAATCTCTATAGCCTGCCTTTACTCCGCGCGACACCACGGGTAAATTTTGTAACTGACTGTAACGCGCCAAAATCCTCGACGGCGCGCCATTTCTCATTCGCGATAAGATGCCGCTCATGGAAACGAAAAACCCCTCCAAGATTCTCGTCGTCGACGACGACCCGCGCCTGCGCGATCTGCTGCGCCGCTATCTCGGCGAGCAAGGCTTCAACGTCTACGTCGCGGAGAACGCGACCGCCATGAACAAGCTCTGGGTGCGCGAGCGCTTCGACCTGCTCGTGCTCGACCTGATGCTGCCCGGCGAAGACGGCCTGTCGATCTGCCGCCGTCTGCGCGGCAGCAACGACCGCACGCCGATCATCATGCTGACGGCGAAAGGTGAAGACGTCGATCGCATCGTCGGCCTCGAGATGGGCGCCGACGACTACCTGCCGAAGCCGTTCAACCCGCGCGAGCTCGTCGCGCGCATTCACGCGGTGCTGCGCCGCCAGGCGCCGGCCGAGCTGCCGGGCGCGCCGTCGGAAACCACCGAGGTGTTCGAGTTCGGCGAGTTCTCGCTGAACCTCGCGACGCGCACGCTGACGAAATCCGGCCAGGAAATTCCGCTGACCACCGGCGAATTCTCGGTGCTGAAAGTGTTCGCGCGTCATCCGCGCCAGCCGCTGTCGCGCGAGAAGCTGATGGAGCTCGCACGCGGGCGCGAATACGAAGTGTTCGACCGCAGTCTCGACGTGCAGATCTCGCGTCTGCGCAAACTGATCGAGCCCGATCCGGGCAGCCCGCGCTTCATCCAGACCGTCTGGGGTCTCGGCTACGTGTTCATCCCGGACGGCGCCGCCTGATCGTCCTTCTTTCCGGTTTCGCCCGCTCACGGCCCGTCCCATGCGTATCGACCGGCGCCTTCTGCAGCTCGCGTTCGGCGGGCTGTTCTGGCGCACCTTCCTGCTGATCGCGCTGCTGATCTCGGTCAGTCTCGCCGCGTGGTTTCAGAGCTTTCGCGTGATCGAGCGCGAGCCGCGCGCGCAGCGCGTCGCGCTGCAGCTCGTCGCGATCGTGAAGCTCACGCGCACCGCGCTGCTCTACTCCGATCCCGATCTGCGCCGCGCGCTGCTGCAGGATCTCGAGAGCAACGAAGGCGTGCGCGTGTACCCGCGCGAGAAGACCGACAAGTTCCGGCTGCAGCCCGACGAATCGCTGAACCGGCTGATCGAACACGACATCCGCAGCCGCCTCGGCGACGATACCGTGATCGCACAGTCGGTCAACGACATTCCGGGCGTGTGGATCAGCTTCAAGATCGACGACGACGACTACTGGGTCGCGCTCGACCGCGATCAGCTCGATACGGTCACGGGCCTGCAGTGGGCCGGCTGGGGGTTGTTCGCGCTCGCGCTGTCGCTGTTCGGCTCCGCGTTCATCACGAGCCTCGTCAACCGGCCGTTCTCGCGGCTCGCGCTCGCCGCGCGCCAGGTCGGTTCGGGCCAGGCGCCCGAGCCGCTGCCCGAGCGCGGGATGGGCGTCGCGGCCGAAACCAACCGCAGCTTCAACCAGATGGTGCGCGACCTCGAGCAGCTCGAGGCCGACCGCGCGCTGATGCTCGCCGGCATTTCGCACGACCTGCGCACGCCGCTCGCGCGGCTGCGTCTCGAAACCGAAATGAGTCCGTCCGATCAGGCGACCAAGGACGCGATGGTCGACGACATCGAGCAGATGGACCGCATCATCGCCGCCTTCATCGACTACGCGCGGCCGACGCAGCGCAAGCCCGAGCCGGTCGATCTGTCGACGGTCGCGCAGGACGTGGCCGCGCGCGTGTCGAGCGAGGACGGCGTCGAGATCCGCCTGCGGCTCGCGCCGGCCGCGATCATCGAGGCCGACGAAACCGACATGCGCCGCGTGGTCGGCAACCTCGTCGAGAACGCGCGCAAATACGGGCAAAGCAAGCACGACGGCATCTCGCGGATCACGCTCGAGACGCGCGTGTCGCATGCGCGCGTCGAACTGTCGGTCAGCGACGAAGGCCCCGGCATTCCCGAAGATCAGTTGCCGCTCGTGATGCGGCCGTTCTACCGCGTCGACGCCGAACGCTCGAAGGCCGACGGCACCGGCCTCGGGATGGCGATCGTGCTGCGCCTCGTCGGCCGCTATCGCGGCACGCTGCGCCTGCGCAACCGCAGCCCGGAAGCGGGGCTGGAAGTCACGCTCGAATTCCCCGGCACCGGCAAATTGCGCGCGACCGCATGACGCGGGCGCGCACGTTTATTGCGCGTCACACTATCGCCGCGGTTGAGAAAATCTATGGGGAGTGTTAGTCAAAATCTATTGAATCGCTTCACTAATAGTGTTATAGTCTCCCCATGCTGTCACATGATCGTTGCAGCACCGAGGTAGCTTGACTCAGTCTTCTTCCCAACTCATACAGGAGTATCCGCATGAAAACCGTGGGCGATAAACTCGAAGCTTTCACCGTCGTAGCCGCGAAGCCGGGCTTCAACAATCACGAGGAAAACGGCCAGTCGGCGTTCGAGACCGTCACCGAAGCGTCGTTCCCGGGCAAGTGGAAGATCATCTACTTCTATCCGAAGGACTTCACGTTCGTGTGCCCGACGGAAATCGTCGAATTCGCAAAGCTCGCGAAGCAGTTCGAAGAGCGCGACGCCGTTCTGCTCGGCGGCAGCTCGGACAACGAATTCGTCAAGCTCGCATGGCGTCGTGAGCACAAGGACCTCGACAAGCTGAACCACTACTCGTTCGGCGACGTCAAGGGCGAACTGATCGACCAGCTCGGCGTGCGCGACAAGGAAGCCGGCGTCGCACTGCGCGCAACGTTCATCGTCGATCCGGACAACACGATCCAGCACGTTTCGGTGAACAACCTGAACGTCGGCCGCAGCCCGGAAGAAATCCTGCGCATTCTGGACGGCCTGCAAACGGACGAACTGTGCCCGTGCAACCGCGCAATCGGCGGCGCAACGCTGTAAGCGCATCGATGCACGAAAGCCCGCGGCGCGCGTCCTGCCTGCGGGCTTTTTTCACGGCCAACTCATAGGAGATATCAATGGAATTCATCGATTCGATTAAGGCACGTATTCCCGACTACGCGAAGGACATCCGTCTGAACCTCGACGGCACGATCTCGCGCTCGTCGCTCGAAGGCAACGATGCGGTCGGCGTCGCGCTGGCCGCGGCGGTCGCCGCGAAGAGCACGGTGCTCGTGAAGACGATCCGCGAAGCGAACGTGCTGTCGCCCGAAGAAACGCATGCCGCGCTGACCGCGGCCGCGCTGATGGGGATGAACAACACCTGGTATCCGTACGTCGAGATGGCCGACGACGCCGATCTGAAGACGCAGCGCGCCGAACTGCGCATGGGCGCCTATGCGTCGCACGGCGGTGTCGACAAGCGCAAGTTCGAGATGTACGCGCTCGCCGCATCGATCGTCGGCAAGTGCCACTTCTGCGTGAAGTCGCACTATGCGCTGCTGAAGAACGAGCAAGGCATGACCGTCACGCAGCTGCGCGACGTCGGCCGCATCGCGTCGGTGATCAACGCCGCCGCGCAGGTCATCGCCGCTGAAGGCGAATAAGCGATACCGCAGCGTCCGGCCTCGCCGGACGTGCGCCGCAAACGAAAATGCCACGCATCCGCGTGGCATTTCGCTTTTCCGGGCGCCGTGCAGCGCCGGCTGCCGCGCTGCGCGGCACGCCGTTGTCACGCGCCCTGCTTCACGAGCAACGCCGCCGCCTGCGCCTCGATTCCTTCGCCGCGACCGAGATAGCCGAGCTTCTCGTTGGTCTTCGCCTTCACGTTCACGCGTTCGAGCGGCAACCCGAGATCGGCCGCGATGTTCGCGCGCATCGCTTCGATGTGCGGCGCGAGCTTCGGCGCCTGCGCGATGACCGTGCTGTCGACGTTCTGAATCGCGAAGCCGGCCGCCTTCACGCGCGCGACGCATTCGCGCAGCAGCACGCGGCTGTCGGCGCCCTTGAACGCGGCGTCGGTGTCGGAGAAATGACGGCCGATGTCGCCGAGCGCGGCCGCGCCGAACAGCGCGTCGGTGATCGCGTGCAGCAGTACGTCCGCGTCCGAGTGGCCGAGCAGGCCGCGCTCGTACGGAATCGACACGCCGCCGATGATGAGCGGGCGCCCCGCGACGAGCTGGTGCACGTCGTAGCCTTGTCCGATTCTGAAATCCATGCGTGTTCCGATTGAGGAGAAATTGACAATCACGAAGCGTTCGCGGCGCGCGCGAGAATTGCCTCCGCCAGCGCGAAATCTTCCGGATACGTGACCTTGAAGTTGCGCAGGCTGCCCTGCACGACGCGCGGCGTATGGCCGGACCATTCGATCGCGCTCGCCTCGTCGGTCAGGTCGTGCCCTTCGCGCTGCGCGCGCTGGATCGCGTCGCGCAGCATGCCGATGCGAAACATCTGCGGCGTCTGCGCCTGCCACAGTGCGTCGCGCGGCTCGGTGCGCGCGATCGCGTCGCCGCCGGCCGGCACGCGCTTGAGCGTATCGGCGACGGGCAGCGCGACGATGCCGCCGACCGGATCGTCCTTCAACGTCGCGACCAGCGTGCGGATCAGTTCCGGCGTGATGCCCGGGCGCGCGGCGTCGTGCACGAGCACCCAGTCGTGATCGGCCGCGCCGAATTCGGCAAGGCCGAGCAGCCCGTTGAGCACCGAGGCCTGCCGCGACGCGCCCCCGCAGCGGCGCACCGCGAAGCGCAGCCCCGCGAAGCGGCGCGCATCGAAGTGCGTGTCGTCGGGGGCGAGCACGACGAGCGTCTGCGCGAATTCGCTGCACGCGTCGAACGCGGCCAGCGTGTAGTGCAGCAGCGCGCGGCCGGCGAGCGTCCGGTATTGCTTCGGCACGGCCGAGCCGGAACGGCTGCCCGTGCCGGCGCAGGGAATCAGGGCGAAAAGTCGGGGAGTCACGAAGGAGAACGCCGGAAAGGTGAAATCGAGAAGCGGATTTTATAATAGGTCTTTCGTCTCGGCCGCCGCCTTGCCATGCGCGCGCGTCCGCCACCCTGCCGTCCCTATGCCAGACAACGCTTCCACCCCGTTCGCTTCGCCCGTTGCCCGCGTCAAGCCCGGCCAGCGGTTCGCCTTCGACGGCACGCACGGCTCCGCCGATGCGCTCGCCATCGCCCGCTACCTCGCCGACAACCGTGAACACGTGCCGCTGCTCGCCGTGATCTGCGCGAACGCGGTCGACGCGCAGCGTCTTTCGCAGGAAATCGGCTATTTCTCACCGGACGCGCGCGTGCGCTTGCTGCCGGACTGGGAAACGCTGCCGTACGACACGTTCTCGCCGCACCAGGATCTCGTGTCGGAGCGTCTCGCGACGCTGCACGATCTCGGCGAAGGCCGCTGCGACATCCTGCTCGTGCCGGCCACGACCGCGCTGTACCGGATGCCGCCCGCGTCGTTCATGGCCGCCTATACGTTCGCGTTCGCGCAGGGCGAGCGTCTCGACGAAGCGAAGCTGAAATCGCAGCTCACGCTCGCCGGCTACGAACACGTGAGCCAGGTCGTGCGGCCCGGCGAATACTGCGTGCGCGGCTCGCTGATCGACCTGTTCCCGATGGGCTCGCCGCTGCCGTACCGGATCGACCTGTTCGACGATCAGGTCGACTCGATCCGCGCGTTCGATCCCGACACGCAGCGCAGTCTCTACCCGGTGCGCGACGTGCGGCTGCTGCCGGGCCGCGAATTCCCGTTCGACGAAGCCGCACGCACCGCGTTTCGCAGCCGCTGGCGCGAAACGTTCGAAGGCGACCCGAGCCGCGCGCCGATCTACAAGGACATCGGCAACGGCGTGCCGTCGGCCGGCATCGAGTATTACCTGCCGCTGTTCTTCGACGAAACCGCGACGCTGTTCCACTATCTGCCGCAGAACGCGCATCTGGTGTTCGCCGGCGATCTCGACGCGGCGATCCGCCGCTTCACGGCCGATACCAGGCAGCGCTATGCGTTCCTGTCGCACGACCGCGAGCGGCCGATTCTCGAGCCGCAGCGGCTGTTCCTGTCGGACGACGATTTCTTCACGCTCGCCAAGCCGTTCGCGCGTCTCGTGCTGCCCGCGCAGCCGGCCGGCGGTTGGGCGACCGCGCTGCCCGAACTGACCGTCGACCGTCATGCCGACGATCCGCTCGCCGCGCTGCGTACCTTCGTCGAGACTTCCGGCAAACGCGTGCTGCTGACCGTCGAGTCGGCAGGCCGCCGCGAGACGATCCTGCAGCTGCTCGCCGAACATCGTCTGCGCCCCGCGTCGAACGATCATTTCGCCGGCTGGCTCGAGAGCGACGCGCGCTTCGCGCTCGGCGTCGCGCCGCTCGCGAACGGCTTCGCGGTGCCGGGCGAAGGCTATGCGATCGTCACCGAGACCGAGCTGTACGGCGCGCTCGGCCGTCGCGCGGGCCGCCGCCGGCAGGAACAGGCGAGCAACGTCGACGCGATGGTGCGCGACCTGTCCGAGCTGAAGGTCGGCGACCCGGTCGTCCATGCGCAGCACGGGATCGGCCGCTACATGGGCCTCGTGTCGATGGATCTCGGCGAAGGCGAAACCGAATTCCTGCATCTCGAATACGCGGGCGAAAGCAAGCTGTACGTGCCCGTCGCGCAACTGCACGTGATCTCGCGCTACAGCGGCGCCGATCCCGACAGCGCGCCGCTGCATGCGCTCGGCTCCGGCCAGTGGGAGCGCGCGAAGCGCAAGGCTGCGCAGCAGATCCGCGATACGGCGGCCGAGCTGCTGAACCTCTACGCGCGCCGCGCGGCGCGCGAAGGCCATGCGTTCGCGCTCGATCCGCGCGACTACGTGAAGTTCGCGGAAAGCTTCGGCTTCGAGGAGACGCCCGACCAGGCCGCGGCGATCGCGGCCGTGATCGGCGACATGACGAGCGGCAAGCCGATGGACCGCCTCGTGTGCGGCGACGTCGGCTTCGGCAAGACCGAGGTCGCGCTGCGTGCGGCGTTCATCGCGGTGATGGGCGGCAAGCAGGTCGCGCTGCTGTCGCCGACCACGCTGCTCGCCGAGCAGCATACGCAGACCTTCGCCGATCGCTTCGCGGACTGGCCGGTGCGCATCGTCGAGCTGTCGCGCTTCAAGACGACCAAGGAAGTGAACGCGGCGATCGCGCAGATCAACGACGGCAGCGTCGACATCGTGATCGGCACGCACAAGCTGCTGTCGTCGGACGTGCAGTTCAAGCGGCTCGGCCTCGTGATCATCGACGAGGAACACCGCTTCGGCGTGCGCCAGAAGGAAGCGCTGAAGGCGCTGCGCGCGGAAGTGGACGTGCTGACGCTGACCGCCACGCCGATTCCGCGCACGCTCGGGATGGCGCTCGAAGGGCTGCGCGATTTCTCGGTGATCGCGACCGCGCCGCAGAAGCGGCTCGCGATCAAGACCTTCGTTCGCCGCGAGGAAGAAAGCGTGATCCGCGAGGCGATGCTGCGCGAGCTCAAGCGCGGCGGCCAGGTGTACTTCCTGCACAACGAGGTCGAGACGATCGAGAACCGCAAGGCGATGCTCGAGGAACTCGTGCCCGAGGCGCGCATCGTGATCGCGCACGGCCAGATGCACGAGCGCGAGCTCGAGCGCGTGATGCGCGATTTCGTCGCGCAGCGTGCGAACGTGCTGCTGTGTACGACGATCATCGAAACCGGCATCGACGTGCCGAGCGCGAACACGATCATCATGCACCGCGCGGACAAGTTCGGTCTCGCGCAGCTGCACCAGCTGCGCGGCCGCGTCGGCCGCTCGCACCACCAGGCGTATGCGTACCTGCTCGTCCACGATCCGCAGGCGCTCACCAAACAGGCGCAGCGCCGGCTCGAGGCGATCCAGCAGATGGAGGAACTCGGTTCGGGCTTCTATCTGGCGATGCACGATCTCGAGATCCGCGGCACCGGCGAGGTGCTCGGCGACAAGCAGTCGGGCGAGATCCACGAGATCGGCTTCCAGCTCTATACGGAGATGCTCAACGATGCGGTGAAGGCGCTGAAGAACGGCAAGGAGCCCGACCTCACCGCGCCGCTCGCCGCGACGACCGAGATCAACCTGCATGCGCCCGCGATCCTGCCGGCCGACTACTGCGCGGACGTGCAGGAGCGGCTGTCGCTCTACAAGCGGCTCGCCAACTGCGAGCACGCCGATGCGATCGACGGCATTCAGGAAGAGCTGATCGACCGCTTCGGCAAGCTGCCGCCGCAGGCGCAGGCGCTCGTCGAAACGCATCGGCTGCGGCTCGCCGCGAAACCGCTCGGCATCGTGAAGATCGACGCGAGCGAAGCCGCGATCGGGCTGCAGTTCGTGCCGAATCCGCCGATCGATCCGATGCGGATCATCGAGATGGTGCAGAAGCATCGGCACATCAAGCTCGCGGGCCAGGACAAGCTGCGCATCGAAACGCGCTCGCCCGATCTCGCGATCCGCGTGTCGACGATCAAGGAGACGCTGCGCGCGCTCGGGCATCGGCAGGACGCGGCAAGCGCCGCACGTTGACGCGCAACGCGCGGCCCGCGCGCGACGGGCGACGGTGTGCGGCATGGTCCGCGCATCGGAGGCCCGTTTGCGGGCGGCGATACGGCGCGGCGATGCTGCACCGCACTGCGTGCGACGAAGGCGGGCCGGGGCGTTTTTGAGTATGATTTTCCCATTCATCTGACGGAGTTCTGCCATGTCCACTCTCGACGCGACGACCCAACCGGCCGCCGATTCACGCGATCACGCACTCGTGGGCCTGCCCTGGGTCAAGCAGCTGGTGTCGATGGACACGACGAGCCGCGTGCCGAACCTCGGGCTCATCGAGACCGTGCGTGACGCGCTCGCCGCGAAAGGCATCGCGTCGACGATCACGCGCGATGCGCGCGAAGGCTGGGCGAACCTGTTTGCGACCGTGCCCGCGCACGACGGCTCGACGAACGGCGGCATCGTGCTGTCGGGGCACACCGACGTCGTGCCCGTCGACGGCCAGCAATGGGACAGCGATCCGTTCGCGCCGGACGTGCGCGACGATCGCCTGTACGGCCGCGGCACCTGCGACATGAAGGGCTTCATCGGCACGGCGCTCGCGTTGCTGCCCGAGATGCAGGCGACCAAGCTCGCGAAGCCGATTCACTTCGCGCTGTCCTACGACGAAGAGATCGGCTGCGCCGGCGCGCCGCTGATGATCGCCGATCTCGTGAAGCGCGGCGTGCAGCCGTCGGGCTGCATCGTCGGCGAGCCCACGAGCATGCGTCCGATCATTGCGCACAAGGGCATCAACGCATACCGCTGCTGCGTGCGCGGCCATGCGGCGCATTCGTCGCTCACGCCCAAAGGGCTGAACGCGATCGAGTACGCGGCGCGCCTGATCTGCCATATCCGCGACATCGCCGATCGGTTCCGCGCGGAAGGCCCGTTCGATACGCTGTACGACGTGCCGTTCACGACCGCGCAGACGAGCACGATCCAGGGCGGCAACGCGATCAACACGGTGCCGGCCGAATGCCGATTCGACTTCGAGTTCCGCAACCTGCCGACGCTCGACCCCGAGCAGATCTTCGCGCGCATCGAAGCGTATGCGAACGAGACGCTGCTGCCGCAGATGCGTCGCGAGCATCCGAACGCGGCGATCGAGTTCTCGAAGATCGCGGCCGCGCCGGGGCTCGATGCGACCGAGCAGGCCGCGATCACGCAGCTCGTACGGGCGCTGACGGCCGACCAGGACAAGCGCAAGGTCGCGTACGGCACCGAAGCGGGCCTGTTCGAACGCGCGGGCATTCCGAGCGTCGTGTGCGGGCCCGGCAACATCGAGCAGGCTCACAAGCCGAACGAATATGTCGAACTCGCGCAGCTCGCCGCCTGCGAGCAGTTCCTGCGCAAGTTCATCCGCAGCATGTCGGTCGACGCACACTGACCGCTCTCTCGCCCGCCGGCCCGTGTGCGCGGGCCGGTTCATCTCCGCCACACGCCACGCCATGTCGACTGAACCGCAGGGCTTCGTTCATACGACGATCGACGGCGAGCCGATTCCGACGCTCGACGAAATCGCCGCGCAGCATTTCGCGCTGACGCCGTGGGTCGCGCGCACGCCCGTGTTCGAGCGCGCCGATCTGCCGTCGCTCGAGGGCACGCACGTGAACTTCAAGTTCGAACTGCTGCAGGTGAGCGGCAGCTTCAAGGCGCGCGGCGCGTTCACGCACCTGCTCGCGCTCGACGACGCGCGCAAGAACGCGGGCGTCACCTGCGTATCGGCGGGCAACCATGCGGCGGCCGTCGCGTATGCGGCGATGCGGCTCGGCCACGGCGCGAAGGTCGTGATGTTCCATACCGCGAGCCCGACGCGCATCGCGCAATGCAAGCAGTACCGCGCCGAAGTCGTGCTCGCGGGCAGCGCATCGCAGGCATTCGAGATCGTGCGGCGGATCGAGGCCGAGGAAGGCCGCTTCTTTATCCATCCGTTCAACGGCTATCACACGATTCTCGGCACCGCGACACTCGGCTACGAATGGGCGACGCAGGCACCCGACCTCGACGCGGTGATCGTGCCGATCGGCGGCGGCGGGCTTGCGGCGGGCGCCGCGACCGCACTGCGTCTGGCGAATCCACACGTGCACGTGTACGGCGTCGAGCCCGAAGGCGCCGACGCGATGAGCCGCAGCTTCGCGGCCAATCACACGATCAAGATGAGCGCGATGCAGACGATCGCCGACTCGCTGATGGCGCCGCACACGGAGGAATACAGCTACCAGCTGTGCCGTCGTCATATCGACCGGATCGTCACGGTATCCGACGACGCGCTGCGCGCGGCGATGCTGTTCCTGTTCGCGAACCTGAAGCTCGCGGTCGAGCCGGCGTGTGCGGCTGCACTCGCGGCGCTGCTCGGGCCGCTGCGCGAACCGCTGCAAGGCAAGCGCGTCGGCGTGCTGCTGTCGGGCACGAATACCGATCCGGCGACGCTCGGCATGCATCTCGCGCACGCGAAGCTGCAGCGCTGACGCGCGCGCGAGCGACCTAGGGTTATCCCCAGTTTGTGTTGACAGCCCTGTTGATAACTCGCCGAACAAGCCCGCAAGTGGTTGAACGGGCAGTGTTTTACGCGCGAGAAACGCGCTGGGCGCGAAATGGGCAGATGCGGTGTGCGCGGCTGCGCATGCGCGCTGCCGCGTGGCGACGACGCGCGCGGCTCGCGATCGGCGCCGCGGCAATCGCGCTCGTCGCCGGTTGCGCGGGCACGCCCTCGCCTGTCGCAGGCATCGCGGGCGCATGTACGCAGCCCGGCCAGCACGCAGCGCTGCAGGCCGATCTGCTGTTCGGTCGCGACATCGCGGGACGCGCGCCCGTCACCGATGCGGAGCGCGCGGCGTTCCTCGCGGATGTCGTCACACCGCGATTTCCCGACGGCTTTACGTATTGGGACACGCACGGACAGTGGCGCGATCACGCGAGCGGGCGGATCACGCAGGAGGCAAGCTTCGTCGTGCGTATCGTCGCCGACGATACGCCGGACACGCGCACGCGGCTCGATGCGATCCGCGATGCGTATGCGCAACGGTTTCAGCAGGAATCGGTGGGTATTACGCTCGTGCCCGTTTGTGCGTCGTTCTGATCTTCGGGGAATTCTTGGGCGGCGCTTGTCAACTCGGAAGCGACGTTCATCATCGCCGAAAGCGGACCTTGCCGGGGTGCAGACCTGCGGTCCAGAATCGGCGTTGATCGAGGTCAGCCGCGATCTACGTTTAGATGAGCGTGGCACCGCGGAAAACGTTATAGGGCGCGGATTCGAGGTTCAAGCGTTCAGGGATTGGCAGTCCGTTGCAGCAGTAGTCGATTTCAACATAACTCAAATGGCCTGAATTATCGGCAAACAAAAGGATTTCAAGCGACCGCAACCCTTCAGAGCCACTGTGATCGCGGAAGTCTGCTTCAAACACTAGACCGTAACCGTGTCCGCTAGTTGCTATTCTAGGCACCTCGTCGGGGGTGGTCATTGACAGTGCGAAACTGTTGCACCCGCATTCACAAAACTCAACGATTTTGGCGTTCGCAAATTGGGCTGCTAGCGCATTGGCATTGGGAAATTGGCAGCGTTCAAGAATGAACGCAATCCAATAAGCTGCCCGGTCTTTGTCGTTTCGCATATTGGGGCCCGGGTCTCTCAGGTAGGTTGCGGCTTGCGAGCACAAAAACCCCAATCTGTGGGCGAAAAAAACGAGAACCCTAGCTCGACGAGCGCGGACCGTAGTCGCTCGGTAAGCGTTATCCCATAGACCTCCAGGATCGAATAACCCGGATCGTACGAGTGGCAATTGTGGTGTTCGTCGACAGCATTGAGGATTGCATCGCACCAGCTTTCTTGATCCACACCATATTGAATGAACGTGGTAGCGCCGCCTTCCATGTTGAGCCTGGATGGGTTCGGCGATGCTCTCCAGATTTGCTCGGCAACAACAACATTCGCGGGAGTAGCAACAACCCATGTGTGTCGTACTTTCGCGGCCACTTCTTGGATACGAGCGCCGAAATCAGGGTCTACGATGAGTGCGACCGTGTTGTTCGTCGGCATCCGTCCTCTCCCGTTGCTCGCAACTATCCCATGAGGAACAGGCAGGTTGAAAGAATCCGATGGCAATTGTCAACGATTCAGCTAGCAATGTCGAATGTCAGAAACCGGCCGAACTCCGCCATTGCCCCCCCAGCGCTCCCCAAAAATCCGAAACAAACAAAAAAACGGGCACCCGAAGGCGCCCGTCGCATGCATCAAGAACAGCGCACCGCTTACTTGCTCTCGAACATATCCATGATCTGCTGCTTCTCCTGCGGCGTGACCGGCGGCGGCGTGAGCCCTTCCGCACCGGCCGAGCCGAGTGCATCGTTCGCGCTGATCGCGTTCGCCGCCGGATTGATGTCGACGCTCGCGACGAACCCGTTGCCCGGCGTGCGATCGGCGTAATACAGTTCGCCGTCGATCGTCGTCAGGCCGTCCGGCATCGGCATCTGCTGCTCCGGCACGCCGTTGAGCGCGGTACGCATGTAGTTCACCCAGATCGGCAGCGCGAGCTGCGCACCGAATTCGCGGCTGCCGAGGCTCTTCGGCTGATCGAAGCCCATCCACGCGACCGCGACGAGCGATTGCTGATAGCCGGCGAACCAGCCGTCCTTCGCGTCGTTCGTCGTACCGGTCTTGCCCTGCAGGTCGTTGCGGCCCAGCGCGTTGGTGCCCGCGCCCGTGCCGGCCGTCGCGACCGTATGCAGCAGGCTGTTCATCACGTAGGCGTTGCGGCCTTCGATCGTGCGCGGCGCCGTGCTGCCCGCGATCACGGGCTGCGACTTCTGCAGCGGCTGGCCGCGCGCGTCGTCGACTTCGGCGATCAGATACGGATCGACCTTGTAGCCGCCGTTCGCGAACACCGCATAGCCGGTCGCGAGCTGCAGCGGCGTCACGAGGCCGGCGCCGAGCGCCATCGGCAGA
>NZ_KV786860.1:22036-35916 GCF_001806955.1 Burkholderia sp. HMSC10F09 | reverse complement strand
GAGGCCGGCGCCGAGCGCCATCGGCAGATACGGCGGCGTCTTCTTCGGATCGAAGCCGAAGCGCTGCGTCACGTACTCCTGCGCGTACTGTGTGCCGATCGACGCGAGGATCCGGATCGACACGAGGTTCTTCGAACGCTGCAGACCGGTGCGCATCGTCATCGGGCCGTCGGGCTGATCGTCGTCCTTCGGCTCCCACGCGGTGCCGCCCGGCACGCTCGGCGGGAAGTACAGCGGCGCGTCGTTGATGATCGTCGCCGGCCCGAGCCCCTTGTCGAGCGACGCCGAATAGATGAACGGCTTGAACGACGAGCCCGGCTGGCGCCACGCCTGCGTCACGTGGTTGAACTTGCTCTTGTTGAAGTCGAAGCCGCCGACGAGCGAACGGATCGCACCGTCCTGCGGCGCGATCGCGACGAGCGCGCCTTCGACCTGCGGCAGTTGCACGATCTGCCAGCCGGTCTTCGCGTCCTTCAGCACACGCACGATCGAACCGGGCCGGATGCGCAGCGTGTTGTTCGCGCGCGCGCTCAGCGCGCCCGACACGAAGCGCAGCCCGGCCGCGCCGATGCGCGTCGTCGCGCCGCCGACGAACTGCACGTCGACCGCGTTCGGTGCGGCCGACAGCACGACCGCCGATTGCAGGTCGCCGTTGTCCGGGTGATCGGCGAGTGCGTCGTCGATCGCTTCGTCGCGCTCGTCGCCGGCCGGCGGCAGATTGATCGTGCCTTCCGGCCCGCGATAGCCGTGCCGGCGCTCGTAGTCGAGAATGCCGCGACGCACGGCCTGATACGCGGCCTCCTGGTCGGCCGAGTTGATCGTCGTCGTGACGGTCAGCCCACGCGTGTAGGTCTCATCCTTGTACTGCTGGTACATCATCTGCCGCACCATTTCGGCGACATATTCGCCGTGCACGGCGTACTGGTTGCCCGGCGTGCGCACATGGATCTCTTCCTTCACGGCCTGCTCGTACTGCGGCTGCGTGATGTAGCCGATCTCGAGCATCCGCTTCAGGATGTATTCCTGACGCACCTTCGCGCGCTTCGGATTGACGACCGGGTTGTACGCGGACGGCGCCTTCGGCAGCCCCGCCAGCATCGCGGCTTCCGCGAGCGTGATGTCCTTCAGGTCCTTGCCGAAGTACACGCGCGCGGCGGCCGCGAAGCCGTAGGCGCGCTGGCCCAGATAGATCTGGTTCATGTACAGCTCGAGAATCTGGTCCTTCGTCAGCGCCTTCTCGATCTTGTACGCGAGCAGCATCTCGTAGATCTTGCGCGTGTACGTCTTCTCGCTCGACAGGAAGAAGTTGCGCGCGACCTGCATCGTGATCGTGCTCGCGCCCTGCCGCGCACCGCCGTGCATCAGGTCGGCCACGCCCGCACGCAGGATGCCGACGAAGTCGACGCCGCCGTGCTCGTAGAAGCGGTAGTCCTCGATCGCGAGCACTGCCTTCTTCATCACGTCGGGGATGTCCTGGAAGCGCACGAGGCTGCGGCGCTCCTCGCCGAACTCGCCGATCAGCACGTGGTCGGCCGTGAAGACGCGCAGCGGCACCTTCGGCTGATAGTTCGTCAGCGCGTCGAGCGACGGCAGCTGCGGCGCCATCACGACGAGCGCGTAGCCGACGATCAGCGCACCGACGATCGCGATCGTCGCGAACAGTCCGACGAACCACAGCGCGATGCGTCCGCCGAACGAACGGCCGCCTCCGCCTGCACTGCGTGCGGCGTGGCGGTCGTCGCCGCGATCGTCGTCATCGGTGTAATACGCGCCGGACGGCGCACGGCGCAGCGAGTAGTGAGGTTCGGTCCGGTCGGACGAGGAAGGCGGTCGTTTGATGATTGGCATGTCGGAATGGCGGGCTGCGTGGTGCCCTCGGACGCATGCGGAAAATGCAGGCGGATGAGTCGGAGTGGTATGTCGTGGCTACAGTCACGTCGACAGACCGCGCCATGCGTCGATCCGTTCCCGCGACGTGACAGCGCATTTTAATGAAATCGCCCGCGTGCCTTCGCGATTTTTTGTAAAAATTCCCGCACATCGGTATCGCGCCGCGCGTATCGGCGCGATCCTCGGCCTATCATGGACACGCAAACGCGCCTGCACGCGCGCGTTTCTTTCAGTCGCGAAAGGTTTGGCGCAGGTGCGCACGATGCGCTTGAAGCCGCGCGTTTAAGCCGTATTTAAGTGAACCGGTGGTGTAATATCCGCCGGCTCGCACGGGTCGCCAGCGGCACGCGGCGAGCGATGCCGCGACGCGCGGCGCCTTTCAACCACGGAGGATTTCATGTCGCTTTTCGACTCTATTTCGCGCACGATCAAGGGCCTGCTGAACGACGCGGCCGATTCGGTACAGGATCCGTCGCGCGACGCACGGCAGATCGTGCGGGAGCTCGACGACAGCATCGGCCGTGCCGAGAATTCGCTGATCGAGATCGAAGCGCAGGTCGCCACGCAGCGCAGCAAGCGCGACGCGGCCGACGACAAGGTGAAGAAGTACGAAGACGGCGCGAAGCGCGCACTGCAGGCCGGCGACGAAGCGCTCGCGCGCGAGGCGCTCGCCGCGCAGGTGAACGCGGAAGCCGAGCGCGATGCGCTCGCGGCCGAGCTCGCGACGCTCGAACCGTCGGTCGAAAAGCTGAAGGGGCAGATCGCCGACATGCGCCAGCGCCGCAACGATCTGAACGCGCGCTCGAACATCCTGCAGGCGAAGCAGGAAATCGCGCAGGCGAAGGACGTCGCCGCGAGCGCGCTCGGCGGCATCGGCGGCAAGAACCTGTCCGAAGACTTCCGCAAGCTCGAAGACAAGGTCGCGCTGCAAAACGCACGCTCGGACGCACGGCTGAATTCGGCCGACACGTCGAGCGGCAAGGCGCTCGACGACAAGCTCGCCGCCCTGAACAAGGGCCCGTCGGTCGAGGATCGCCTCGCGGCGCTGAAAAAGCAGATCGACACGCCCGCGCAGTAAACCGGCGCGCCGCGCGGCGCGTGTCGTGCGCCGCGCAGCGAACCGATCGTCAGGAGACGGGCCTATCGCGCCCGGTTCGACCATGAAGAAATCTCTCGCCGCTCTCGGCCTCTCGCTGATGCTGCTGTCGTCCGCCGCATTCGCGGTTCCGTCGCTGCAGCAAGTCGAGCAATCGATCGCGCAGCGCGACTGGCAGCGCGCGGACGCGCAGTTGTCGCAAGTCGTCGACGCGCATCCGAACAACGCGCACGCGCGCTATCTGTATGCGCAGGTGCTCGATCGCGAAGGCCGCGCGGCCGACGCGCTCGTGCAGTTGCAGCGCGCGAAGACGCTCGATCCGCAATTGCGCTTCACCGACGCGTCGCGCTTCGCGCAAACCGAAGCGCGGATTCGTGCCGATGCGTCGCGCACGACCGGCAACGTGCCGTCGGCTACGCCGTCCGGTTCGCTGCAATCGTCGCTCGCGCCGTCGTCCGCACCGGCCGTCAAGCACGGGCCGTCGACCACGATGTGGATCGGTCTCGGCCTGCTCGTCGCGGTGATCGCGCTGGTACTGCGCTGGACGCTGCGGCGCGCGCGCTCGGCCGGCGACACGCGCGCCGACGACGAACGGCGCGCGCAGCTCAAGCGCGCAACCGACGTGCTGAACGACATCCGGCCGCTGAAGCTCGACGCGAAGCTCTCGACGCTGCCGGGCGCCGCCGCCCTCGCGGGCGAACTCGACGCGATCGAGGCCGACGCGCGCACGCTCGTCGAATCGCTGTCGAACGGCAAGAATCCGGTGCCGCCGTACCGGATCGACGAGCTCGAGCAGCGTCATGCAAGCGTGAAGGCGCGCGTCGAAGGCCGCCCCGATCCGGCCGCGCAGCCGGCCGCACCGGGCAACGGCAGCGGGTCCGTGTACGCGCAGGAAGCCGATCGCGTGACCGGCGCGCAAGGCCAGCCGTATCAGCAACAGCCCTACCCTCAGCAACCGTATCCGCCGCAGCCGTATCCGCAACAGCAGCCGCCCGTCGTGATCCAGCAAGGCGGCGGTTTCGGCGGCGGCATGGGCGGCCTGCTGACCGGCGTGCTGCTCGGCGAAGCGATGTCGGGCGGCCGCGATCGCGTGATCGAACGCGACGTGATCGTCGACGACGAGCGTCGCCGTCAGCAGAATGCGGACCCGGGCTTCGATCTCGGCCGCGGCGACGATTCGAACTGGAGCGACGGCAATGGCGGCGGTGTCGATCTCGGCAGCAACGACGACGGCTGGAGCGACGACAACACCTGAGCGCCGCGGCCGATCGGCTCGGCGTTGCACAAACGGGGCGTCCATGCCATGCATGGCGCCCCGTTCTCGTTGATGGCGCGCGCACCGCCCGTCGATTTGTCAATCATTTCAAGATGGACTACCGGCAAGCGGGCGCGTTCGCTATCATGCGACCATCGGTGTGCCACCGACCCTTTATTCGACGCCCCGCCCCGCCGTGCGTCCCGGCACGCCTTCCCCCGCCCCAACCAGGAGAAAGCCGCTCATGAGCATAATCAAGGAATTCAAGGAGTTCGCCGTCAAGGGCAACGTGATGGATCTCGCCGTCGGCGTGATCATCGGCGGCGCGTTCTCGAAGATCGTCGACTCGGTCGTGAAGGATCTGATCATGCCGGTCATCGGCGTGCTGACCGGCGGTCTGGATTTCTCGAACAAGTTCGTTCTGCTCGGCACCGTCCCCGCATCGTTCAAGGGCAATCCGGATTCGTTCAAGGATCTGCAGGCCGCGGGCGTCGCGGTGTTCGGCTACGGTTCGTTCATCACCGTGCTGATCAATTTCATCATCCTGGCCTTCATCATTTTCCTGATGGTGAAATTCATCAACAAGCTGCGCAAGCCCGCGGAAGCTGCACCGGCCGCAACGCCGGAAGACATCGTGCTGCTGCGCGAGATCCGCGATTCGCTGAAGCAGCGCTGATCGCGCCCGTCGCGCTCACCCGAACGGCCCGCCCTCGTGCGGGCCTTTTTCTTGCGCACCTGCGACGGCGACCGCGTGCGGTGCATCGCACTTTTTTGTGACAGGCGAACGCACGCGCGCGGAAAGCAGGTCTATGATGGAGACTAACGACAGTACAGGCGCCGAGACGCTGGCTGTGTCGATCGTGGCAAGCGGGTCGACGGGAGGCATCGATCGTCGTACCGCACGAATGCTGCATTTTCGTGTGCTATAACGGATCGGCATGCGGCGTACATAGCCGGGAGTGGGTCGCATGAAAGTGCCGCATTTCTTGCAATTGTTTTTGAGGCGAGTGTTTATGTCCTTCCCGAAAAAACGTCGACGTGCGCAACAGGACGGCCAGGAATCGTTCCTCGCGGTATTGCGCCATTCGAAGCCGTTCGCGCAGCTCGACACCAAGATTGCCCGCGCCCGCGCGCAGGACGAACCCGTCCTCTACGCGCACGTGCTGCCCGGCCTCGACGTCCTGCTATGCAGCGTGCGCGGCGCGCAACCGCCGTATCCGGCGATCGCCGATTTGCGCAAGCGCTGCATCGAGTCGATTGCCAATGCGCTCGAGCAACCGCTCGACGGCCTCGAAAACGGCGGATACTGGTACGAAGCGAACGGCTTCGGCTTCCTCGTCTTCGCGAGCCGCGCCCGCGCACGTATCCTGCCCGAATTTGGTGCAGGCACGAAAGCGAGCCTGCGCGGCGGTCTCGGCCGGCAGAACGCCGGCGACACGACACCTCGCTCCCTCGGCTGAACCGCCAACGATTCGATGGGCCGCCTCCGCGCGGCCCATCGGCCGTCTGCACACGCCGCGCGCGCAACGCGCGGCGTGCGGCCTGCGTCAGCGCGCGTGGCGTCCGTTCTGCGGGCGCACGATGTCGATGAACGCCGCGAAGTCCGCGCTGGCGAGCCCCTGTGCGGCGCCGAGCCGCAACACCTGCTGGACCGTCGCCGATACGGGCATCACCGCGCCCGTGTCGCGCGCGGCGTCGGCGATTGCATCCACATCCTTCTGGAACGTGCCGAGCGCGCCGATCGGCGCGTGCGCGCCCGACGTCATGCGCGGCACGAAGGTCTGCAGCAGCACCGAGTCGGCCCAGCCGCCGGCGAGCGCTTCGGCGAGGCGCGCCGCATCGATGCCGCTTGCCTGCGCGAGGCCGACCGCCTCGGCGATTGCCGTGACCGTGGCCGTCACGATCGCCTGATTGCAGAGCTTCGCGGTCTGCCCGGCGCCGGCATCGCCCATGTGCGTGATGCGCGACGCGTACGTGTCGATCAACGGCCGCACCGCATCGAGATCGGCTGCGCGGCCGCCCGCCATCACGGCGAGCGTGCCGGCCTGCGCGCCCGGCACGCCGCCCGACACCGGCGCGTCGACCCAGCCGACGCCGAGCGCAGCCGCGCGCGCCGCATAGTCGCGCGTCGCGGCCGGCGCAATGCTCGAATGATCGACGATGCGCTGCAGCCGCCGGGCCGACGCGTCGCCCGCGAGCAGGCCATCGGCGCCGAATACGACGTCGCCGACCGCGCGCGTGTCGAGCACGCAGACGAATACCGTCTCGACACGCTGCGCGAGTTCACGCGGCGTATCGACGACCTGCGCGCCTTCCGCCGCGAGCGCCTCCGCCTTCGCACGCGTCCGGTTCCACACGCTGACGCGATGCCCGGCCGCCAGCAGATGCCGAATCATCGGCGCGCCCATCAATCCCGGTCCGCAAAATCCGACTTCCACGATTGTCCTCGTCTCCGATAAGGGTTGCACTTGCCGCCCATCATACCTATCACTCAAGAAGCCGGACACGCGCGACGCCGCTTCGGGCGCGCGGCTTGCGCCGGCGCTGTCACCGACATTCCAGGGAGTGCATCATGAGCGACCACGTCTACAAGTTGATCGAGCTGACCGGTTCCTCGCGGCAATCGTGCGACGACGCGATCCGCAACGCGATCTCGAAGGCCGGCAAGACGCTGCACAACCTCCACTGGTTCGAGGTGACCGACACGCGCGGCCACATCGAAGGCGATCAGGTGATCCACTGGCAGGTGACGCTGAAAGTCGGCATGCGTCTCGACGACTGACCGGCGCCCCGCGACACACCGCGCCACACCGCGCCACACCGCTACACGCGCTTCGCCGCACCGCTGGACGCTCACCGCCGCATGCTCGCGGCGGCGTGCGCCGCGTCCGTTTCTCCCTCCGTTCCGGCCGCGGCCGCGGCCCGAACGGCGCCCGTCTGCGGGTATCCATCTCTTGACGCTGGTTTTCGTTCATATTAAAAACCATATACCCCCAACGCCCCTCGATCAGCCCAGACATATAAACCGGAGAAATCATGAGTCAGCAACGCGAGGCGATCGACACGTACCTCTTGCGCGTCTTGCACACCCTGTTGATGGAGCGCAGCGTCACGCGCGCGGCCGTCAAACTGAATCAGTCGCAGCCGGCCATCAGCGCCGCGCTGCGACGCCTGCGCGACATCACCGGCGATCCGCTGCTGGTGCGCGGCAAGTCCGGCATGGTGCCGACCGAATACGGGCTGCGCCTGCTCGAGCCCGTCCAGAACGCATTGCGCGAAATCGAACGGATCAAGTTCCAGCAGCACAACTTCGATCCGGCCACGTCGATCCGCTGCTACCGGATCGGCTGCCCCGACTATCTGAACGTGCTGTTCGTGCCGACCGTCGTCGAACGCTTCCGCCAGGCCGCGCCGAACGCGACGCTCGAGTTCCATTCGCTCGGCCCCGCGTTCGACTACGAACTCGCGCTCGAGGACGGCAAGCTCGACATCGTCGTCGGCAACTGGCCGGAGCCGCCCGAGCAGCTTCACCTGTCGAACCTGTTCGTCGACGAGATCGTCTGCCTGATGAGCAACACGCACCCGTTCGCGAAACGCGGCGGGCTGACGCTCGACCAGTACCTGAACGCGCCGCATCTCGCGCCGACGCCGTACTCGGTCGGTCAGCGCGGCGCGATCGACGTGCATCTCGCGCGCGAGCGGCTCAAGCGCCACGTCGTCGTCACGCTGCCCTACTTCAATCTCGCGCCGTACGTGCTCGTGAAGTCGGACCTGATCTTCACGACGACGCGGCTGTTCGCCGATCACTACGCGAAATTCCTGCCGCTGTCGGTCGTGCCGGCGCCGCTCGATTTCCCGCCGATGCAGTACTACCAGCTCTGGCACGAGCGCTGCCACTACTCGGACGAGGTGCGCTGGCTGCGCGGCCTCGTCGCCGAAGCGACGCGCACGCTGATCGAACCGTAAGCGGCCGCGCGCCAAACGCCGTGCAGCTCGCGCGTGCACGCGCCGCGCGTCGTGCTGCGGTCGCGGCGGTGGTCAAGACCGCCGCCACACCGGCTAGCGCGACGCTTCGACGAGCATCTTCGCGAGCGCGTTGTGACGTTCGATCACGGGCGGCAGATCGAGCGTCGCGAGCCGCCCTTCACGCACGACCACCTTTCCGTTCACGACCGTATAGGCGGTCTGCGACGGCGCACAGAACACGAGCGCCGCGACCGGATCGTGCAGCGCGCCCGCGAACAGCGGCTGACGCAGGTCGAACGCCGCGAAGTCGGCGGCCATGCCCGGCTTCAGCGCGCCGATGTCGTCGCGGTTCAGCACCTTCGCGCCGCCGAGCGTCGCGATCTCGAGCGCTTCGCGCGCGGTCATCGCATCGGGGCCGAAGCCGACCCGCTGCAGCAGCAGCGCCTGCCGCACTTCGGCGACCATCTGCGCGCCGTCGTTCGATGCCGAGCCGTCGACGCCGAGCCCGACCGGCACACCCGCGAGCCGCATCTTCTTCACCGGCGCAATGCCGGACGCGAGCCGCATGTTCGAGCACGGACAGTGCGCGACGCCGGTGCCCGTGCGCGCGAACAGGCCGATGCCCGCGTCGTCCAGCTGCACGCAGTGCGCATGCCAGACGTCGTGGCCGACCCAGCCGAGATCTTCCGCGTATTCGGCCGGCGTCATCCCGAACTTCTCGCGGCTGTACGCGATGTCGTTGACGTTCTCGGCGAGGTGCGTGTGCAGCGACACGCCGTACTCGCGCGCGAGCAAGGCGGCGTCGCGCATCAGGCCGCGGCTCACCGAAAACGGCGAACACGGCGCGACCACGACGCGCAGCATCGCGTAGCGGCCTTCGTCGTGATAGGTCTCGATCAACCGCTGCGCGTCGCGCAGGATGTCGGGCTCGCGCTCGACGACCGAATCCGGCGGCAGCCCGCCGTCGCGCTGGCCGACGCTCATCGCGCCGCGGCTCGCGTGAAAGCGCATCCCGATTCGCTGTGCGGCCGCGATGCTGTCGTCGAGCCGGCTGCCGTTCGGATAGATGTACAGATGGTCGCTCGACGTCGTGCAGCCCGACTGCAGCAGCTCGGCCATCGCGGTCAGCGTCGAGACTTCGATCATCTCGGGCGTCAGGTTCGCCCAGATCCGGTACAGGTTCGTGAGCCAGCCGAACAGCTCGGCGTTCTGCGCGGCCGGCACCGCGCGCGTGAGGCTCTGATACATGTGATGGTGCGTGTTCACGAGCCCCGGAATCACGAGATGGCCGCGCAGATCGAGCACCTCGTCCGCGGTATCGGGCAACTCGGCGCTCGGGCCGACCGCGACGATCCGGTTGTCTTCGATGTAGAGCCCCGCGTCGCGCAGTTCGCGCCGCGTGTCGTCCATGGTCACGAGCACGTCGGCGTGCTTGACCAGCAAGGTGGTCGGGCGGGATGGGGAGGATTGCGGCGCGCGTGCGCCGGCGTGCTGCTCGAGGTTCATGCGTTCTCCGCGTCGGTGTACCCCCGACCGCTTGCGGGGGCGCTCACAAAGCCGTTCGAACGCTGCGTCGCGGCACGCTCCGGTGCCTGCGTCCGTTCGAACGCCCTGGCCCGGTTACCCGGCGTGCTCGCCGTCTTCGGGGTGCGGCGCCGGCCGTCGGCCGACGCGCACGGCGGGAGGATCGCCGATGCGCGCGCCGCGCACAATGCGCGACGACGAATACCGGGCTTCACGGTCGCGATATGGTACGCCGCGCAGCGGCCCCGCGGCGGGCCGCACCCGCGCGCGGCGGGCCGCGCCGGCAAGGCGTCGACAGCCGGTCATGCGCGGCGCATTATCTTTGCTATCGCGCGCGTATTTGCCGCAGGAACCTTCTTACAATGCCTGCACGGCGCTCGCTTCAACTTCGCCGACGGGTATGTAGCCACGTGACGTGGAGCCTCGATCCGCCGCACTGTCATTGGATCGAGCCGCCGCCGAACATCGCATTCACACAAGGACAATTGCGAATGGGAAAGCTCACTACCCACGTACTCGATACGGCGAACGGTCGTCCGGGCGCCGCACTCAAGGTGGACCTCTACGCGCTGGACGGCGACTCGCGCCGCGCGATCAAGACCGTGCTGACCAATAGCGACGGCCGCTGCGACGAACCGCTGCTCGAAGGCGCCGCGCTCACCGCCGGCGAATACGAGCTCGTGTTCCATGCCGGCGACTACTTCGCGTCGCTCGGCGTGAAGGTGCCCGAACCCCGTTTCGTCGACCGCGTCGTGCTGCGTTTCGGCATCGCCGATCCGGGCGCGCACTATCACGTGCCGCTGCTCGTATCGCCGTGGTCGTACAGCACCTATCGCGGCAGCTGACACACGCATCGGCTGCCCGCATCAAGACAACGATCTGAGTCTGGAGGAGTTTCATGGAAGGCTTCATCACCGACTGGCTGAACCTCGCGCTGCGATGGCTGCACGTCATTGCAGCGATCGCGTGGATCGGCGAGTCCTTCTACTTCGTCGCCCTCGACAACAGCCTGAAACCGCCGACCGACGCGAACCAGCGCAAGCGCGGCGTGTTCGGCGAGCTGTGGCACGTGCACGGCGGCGGCTTCTACAACATGCAGAAGTACACGGTCGCGCCGCCGGAAATGCCCGAAGACCTGCACTGGTCGAAGTGGCCGTCGTACACGACGTGGATGTCGGGCTTCTCGCTGTTCTTCGTGCTGTACCTGCTCGCGCCGAATACCTATCTGATCGACAAGAGCGTGCTCGACATGGGCCCGGTCGTCGCCGTCGCCTCCGCGCTCGGCTTCCTGATGGCCGGCTGGATCGTCTACGACTCGCTGTGCCGCCTGCTCGGCACCAACGATCGCGTGCTCGGCATCTGTGTAGGCATCTACGTCGTCGTCGCGGCCTACCTCGCGTGCCATATCTTCGCCGGCCGTGCCGCGTATCTGATCGTCGGCGCGATGCTCGCGACGATCATGTCGGCGAACGTGTTCTTCGTGATCATTCCCGGCCAGCGCAAGATGGTCGACAAGATGCTCAAGGGCGAAGAGCCGAATCCGATCTACGGCAAGCGCGGCAAACAGCGC
The DNA here is from genome assembly GCF_001806955.1 of Burkholderia sp. HMSC10F09. Taxonomy (NCBI): domain Bacteria; kingdom Pseudomonadati; phylum Pseudomonadota; class Betaproteobacteria; order Burkholderiales; family Burkholderiaceae; genus Burkholderia; species Burkholderia sp. HMSC10F09. Next base: position 24,615 of record NZ_KV786860.1, on the reverse strand, counting down.
TCGGTGCACAACACCTACTTCACGCTGCCGGTCGTGTTCGCGATGCTGTCGAACCACTACGCGATGACGTACGCGAACAAGTACAACTGGGTCGTGCTCGTGCTGATCATGCTGGCCGGCGCGCTGATCCGCCAGTTCTTCGTGATGCGTCACCGCGGCCAGCAGCTGTGGTATCTGCCGCTCGGCGGCGTCGCGCTGATGGCCGGCGCGCTGGTGTGGACGATGCCGAAGCCGGTCGCGCCGGAAGCGCAGGCGGCGAACGCACCGAAGATCGCCGTCAAGGACATCATGCCGATCCTGCAGCAGCGCTGCGTCGAGTGCCACTCGTCGAAGCCGACGCTGATGGGCAGCGCGCCTGCCGGCGTGATGTTCGACACGCCGGACGAAGTGTCGAAGAACGCGCAGCGCATCTACGAGCAGGCCGTGCGACTGAAGACGATGCCGATCGGCAACGTCACGCACATGACCGACGACGAGCGGACCAAGCTCGCCGCGTGGTTCGAGGGTGGCGCGGTGAAGTAAGCCGCCGCGCGCCGGGCGACGAACGAAGCTCGGCGCGATCCTTTCCGTTCTCGGGGCCCGGAAACGGGCCCGTTTTTTTTGCCGGCGGCGTTTGCGGCAAATGTGCTGCGGGCGGTTGTCGACGTGTCGTGCCGTGTCTTGGCGTGATCGTACGCAGCAATACGTCGTATGCACGCCACGCGACGCTCGCATCCGCGACCGCGAGACTTCGTCCGCAAGCCAGTCGCGCCAGGCGACGATGCGCCGATCGCCAAACGACGGCTTCGGATACACGACGCGATACGCGGCGCCCGCGCCACTGCTACAACCAAGTCGAACCGGCACACGAGCCGGCTGTCCGCGATGCACGCGCGATCATTCGCAGCGGCCCGACGCAGCCGCTGCATCCTCCGTCGCCGCCTGCACGATGTGACTCGAATCCGGCAACGCGATGCAGTGGCCCGCATCGAAAGAGGCCACGCCCGCTGCAGCGATTCACGACAACCGGTGCGATCACATTACGCCGCCGACATCGCAATTCACATTGCGAGGCACGCGATGCAGCAGCTCGCGCGCGCCTCGCCATCGTGCCGCACGATCGCGACCATGAGATACGCCCATACGAACGAGGAATCGTCCGTCGCACCATAACGCCACACAGCACGCATAAAAAAACCCGCGCGAATCGCGCGGGTCCATGTATCGCACTACGATCGACAAGCCACTCAGGCCATCACTGCGTCGAGCGCCTCCTCGGTAAGCCACAGCGATTCGCGCAGATCCTGCTCGTTCAGATTCAGCCCGTCACCGCCACGATCGACGACGATGAAGTCGCTGACTTCGCCGAGCGCGATGAGTGGATGATGCCAGACGCCTTTCGCATAGTTCACGCCCTGCCATCCGCTCGTCACGAACGCACGAATCTTCGACTCGTCGAGATCGCCCGCGGGCGCGACGACGACCAGATACGGCCGGTCGTTCAGCGGCACGAAGGCCTGGCTGCCGAGCGGATGCCGCTCGAGCATCTTCACTTCGAACGGCAGCGTGCGCGGCTGACCGCGGAACAGGTTGATCAGCGTGCGCCCGCCTTCGTCCTCGACGTCGACTTTCGCGAGATCGTGAAAGCGGATCGTCGTGCCGAGATTGATCGGGATCTGCTTGGCGCCTTCCGTCTCGATCACGTCGCCGAACGGCGCGAACGCTTCCTTGGTCAGCGGTTCGATGGTCAGCGTCTTCATTTGTCGAGCGTCCCCCACAGGCGCAGGCGCGACACGCCGCCGTCCGGAATGATGTTGAGCCGCACGTGCGTGATCGGCCCGAGCGACGCGATTTCCTGTTCGAAGTAGTGCTGCTTGTCCATCTGCAGCTTCTGCTCGCCGAGCAGCACCGGCCAGAACATCGACTGCGTGATCAGCGAACTGTCGGTGCCGCCCGACACGTACGCGGCCTGAATCGAGCAGCGGTCCGGATAGTTGCCCTTGAAGAACGCCGTATCGACTTCGATGCGGCGAATCACGCCCGGCTGCGCGAGCGCGATGATCGCCCAGTCGTTGCCGGGCTCGCGGCGGCGACGCGTTTCCCAGCCGTCGCCCATGTTCACGCCGCGGCCGGGCAGCAGCATGTTCGATGCGGCGCCGAAGTGCTGGTTGTTCGCGGCCACCACGTAGCCGCCGTTTTCCATCGCCGCGAGATCGAACTGCTCGGTCGCGCTCGCGCCGGCCCAGTCGAGCTGCGGCTGGCCGTAGACGCGCAGCCGTGCGATGCCGCCGTCCGGATAGATGTTCACGCGCAGATGCGTGAACGCGCGCACGTCGGTGGTTTCGACGTAGTGGTGGCTGTTGCCCTGCAGTGCCGTCGACGCCACGATCTCGACCCATTCGGTCGCATGCGTCGGCGCGCCGTCGGCCACGTACGCGGCCTCGATCGACGCGGCCGGCGGGAAGTTGCCCGTGAAATGGCTCGTGTCGATGTCGACACCCTTGATCACGCCGGGCCGCGCGAGCTTGACGATGCACCAGTCGTAGCCGGTCGTGCGCTTGCGGCGCGTTTCCCAGCCGTCCATCCACTTGCCGTGATCG
>NZ_KV786860.1:0-22016 GCF_001806955.1 Burkholderia sp. HMSC10F09 | reverse complement strand
GCGCTCCTTCGGCGCGAAGAAATCGTCGCTGGCCTCGAGCGCCTGCGCACCGAGACGCGGATCGGCGAGATTCACGTAGCGCCGCGTGAAATCGGGTGCATCGGGATCGAGAAGCGGGAGGGCCATGATGTTTCCTTGTCAGTGATGCCAGTGATGCGTGGAGGCCGCTGCCACGCAGCAGGCCGTGTTGCGGTGTCAGGCGTCGATCAGGTCGTCGAGGCGGAAGCGCGCGATCCGGTAGATCTGGTCGAGACTCGTGCGCAGTTCCTCGTCGCGCGAATGATTCACGCGCTTTTCGAAATTCGCGATGATCCCGTGCCGATCGTAGCCGCGCACGGCGAGGATGAACGGGAAGCCGAACTTCTCGCGATACGTGCGGTTCAGCGTCTGCAGCTTGTCGAATTCTTCCTGCGTGCACTGGTCGAGGCCCGCGCCGCTTTGCTCGCGCGTCGACTCGGCCGTCAGTTCGCCGCGCACCGCCGCCTTGCCGGCGAGCTCCGGGTGCGCGTTGATCAGCGCGAGCTGGCGTGCGTCGCCGCCCGCCTCGACCGCGCCCGACATCGCCTTGTGCAGCGCGTCGACGCTCTCGAACGGACGGTCGGCCGCGACCGCTTCGGCGACCCACGGCGAATGCTCGAAGATCCCCGACAGCGCCGCGACGAATGCGCCCGGCGCCATCGTGTTCAGTTGTTCCAACGTGTAACGCATCGCCTTCATGCTTTCCCTTCGTTTTGATGATTGGGCTGATACGGATGATGTTCACGCCAGTGACGCGCGATATCGACACGGCGCGTCACCCATACGCGGTCGTGCTTTTCGATGTGATCGAGGAAGCGCTGCAGCGCACGGAACCGCCCCGGCCGGCCGAGCAGGCGGCAGTGCATGCCGATCGACATCATCTTCGGCGCTTCGTCGCCCTCTTCGTACAGCACGTCGAACGCGTCGCGCAGATAGTGGAAGAAGTGGTCGGCCGTGTTGAAGCCTTGCGGCGTCGCAAAACGCATGTCGTTCGTGTCGAGCGTGTACGGGACGATCAGCTGCGGCGTCGTGCCGCCGTTCGACACCGCGACGTCCATCCAGAACGGCAGATCGTCGCCGTAGTAGTCGGAGTCGTACAGGAAGCCGCCGTATTCGGCGACGAGGCGATGCGTGTTCGGGCTGTCGCGGCCCGTGTACCAGCCGAGCGGGCGCACGCCCGTCACGCGTTCGATCGCTTCCATGCCGAGCCGCATGTGCTCGGCCTCGAGCTCCGGCGTCGCGTTCTGATAATGGATCCAGCGCCAGCCGTGGCACGCGATTTCATGGCCCAGCTCGACGAATGCGCGCGCCACTTCCGGATGACGCTCGATCGCCATCCCGACGCCGAACACCGTCAGCGGCAGCCCGCGCTTCTCGAACTCGCGCAGGATTCGCCATACGCCGACCCGCGAACCGTATTCGTAGATCGACTCCATGCTCATGTGACGATCCGGATACGCGGCCGCGCCGACGATTTCGGACAGGAACTGCTCGGAGCCCGGATCGCCGTGCAGCACGCAGTTCTCGCCGCCTTCCTCGTAGTTCAGCACGAACTGCACGGCGACACGGGCGCGCCCCGGCCAGTTCGCCTGCACGGGATGACGGCCGTAGCCGATCAGGTCGCGAGGATAGTTGGAATCGTATGCCATGGTTCGAAGTGCGACGAAAGCTTGCTGAAATAATGGGTTCGCACCGCCCGCGCAACGCCGGAAGCCGGCTGCACGGGCCGATGCGACGACGGCCCAGTGTAGCGAAAACGCCCATACGCGCCCATACAGCGGCGCAGATAGTGCATGTCAGACGGCGTGTATGTGCGGTTGCGGCAAATCGGGCGCCGGCTCCGCTGCGGCCGCCCCGCTTCGCGCGCCTGCGCCGGCCGGCGACGCCGCGAGTGCGTCGTTCGGCGGACTGAAGCGCGCGAACTCGCCGTCGTAGCGCTTCGGCAGCGGGCGCGCGTAATCGCCGCGCTTGGCCGTCGCGAGGCGCAGCGCGACGAGCGCCTCCGCCCACTTGACGGCCGCGGTCACGCCCTCGACGACCGGTGCGCCGATCTGCTGTTCGATCTCGTGCGCGAACTCGGCCATGCCCGCGCAGCCGAGCACGATCGCGTCCGCACCGTCCTCCTCGAGCGCGCGCCGGCATTCGTCGACGATGATCGCGCGCGCGGCCGAGCCGGGCCGGTCGAGCTCGAGCACCGCGACGTCGGTCGCGCGCACGTTGCGGCAGAACCGCTTCATCCCGTAGCGCTCCGCGAGGTGCCACGCCATGCCGCACGTGCGCGCGAGCGTCGTGACGACCGAAAAGCCCGGTGCGAGCACGCTCGCCGCATGCATCGCGGCTTCGGCGATCCCGATCACGGGGCCGCGCGCGAGTTCGCGCGCCGCGTACAGGCCCGGGTCGCCGAAACAGGCGATCACGTACGCGTCGACACCGTCGCGTTCGCCCTGCGCGATCTCGGCAAGCAGCCCGGGCGTCGCGAGCGCCTCGTCGTAATAACCTTCGATCGACGGCGGACCCATCGTCGGGCTCACCGCGACGATCTGCGTGCCGGGCGCCGCGACTTGGCGCGCGCAGCGGCCCATCGCGTCGGTCATCCGCTGCGTCGTATTCGGATTGATCAGCTTGATCTGCATGGCGCGCTCCTCAACGCTGCGTGCCGGCGAGCACGCGGTAGAACACGAAGCCGAGTGCCGCGCCGATGAACCACGAGAAGTTCGCGACGCCTTGCCAGCCCGGCATCATCACGCAGACGATCGCGATCACCGCGGCCGGCAGCAGTGCGGCGAGCGCGCGGCGGTTCACGCCGCCCGTGTACCAGTACGTGCCGCTCTCCGACATCGTGTAGAGATCGTCGCGCACGAGCCGGCCGCGCTTGACGAGATAGAAGTCCGCGATCAGCACGCCGTACAGCGGGCCGATGAATGCGCCGAGCACGTCGAGCGTGTAGTGGATCACGGCCGGGTTGTTGAAGAGATTCCACGGCGTGATGAATACCGACGCGACGGCCGCGAGCATCCCGCCCGCGCGCCAGCTGATCAACCGTGGCGCGACGTTCGAGAAGTCGAATGCGGGCGACACGAAGTTCGCGACGATGTTGATGCCGATCGTCGCGATCGTGAAGGTCAGCGCGCCGAGAATCACTGCGGTCGGATGATCGATGCGGCCGACCGTCTCGACCGGATCGGTGATCAGCTCGCCGAACACCGGCAGCGTTGCGGCCGTCGTGATGACGGTGACGAGCGAGAACGCGAGGAAGTTCACGGGCAGCCCCCAGAAGTTGCCGCGCTTCACTTCGCCGAACGACCGGCAGTACCGCGAGAAGTCGCCGAAATTCAGCATCGGTCCGGAGAAGTACGACACGACGAGCGAGATGGCCGTGATCATCACCGGGATCACTTCTGCGCCGTGATACTTGACGCCGCCGAGGTTGATCCCGATGTTGCGCCAGCCCGCGCGCCACACCATGTAGCCGGCGAGGATGAACATCACGACGTAGACGGCCGGACCCGCGAAGTCGATGAACTTCTTGATCGTCTCCATCCCGTTCCAGAACACCAGCGCCTGCAGCACCCACAGCAGCATGAAGCCGGCCCAGCCGACGGCCGACAGGCCGAGGAAGCCGTAGCGATGAACGTCCGCATACGGCAGCCACTGCGGGAAGAACTTCAGCACGACGATCACGAGCGCGCTCGATGCGAGATACGTCTGGATCCCGTACCACGCGATCGCGATCAGCCCGCGAATCACGGCCGGCACGTTCGCGCCGAGCACACCGAACGTCGCGCGGCACGCGACGGGATACGGCACGCCGATCTGCTGGCTCGGCCGCGCGATCAGGTTGCAGAGCACGTTGACGAGACTGATGCCGACGATCAGCGCGATCAGCACCTGCCAGCTCGTGAGCCCGAGCGCGAACAGGCTGCCCGCGAACACGTAGCCGCCGACGCTGTGCACGTCGGACATCCAGAACGCAAAGATGTTGTACGAGCCCCAGGTCTGATTCTTCAGGGGTGCCAAATCTTCGTTGTACAGACGCTCGCTGTAACCGCCCGGCAACGCGGGGCCGCCGCCCTCGCCGCCTTCTTGCGCCGGATAGGCGCTGTCGTGCGCCACACTGAACTGAGCCATGACTTCTCCTTGACGCGGCCGGATGGCCGCTCCACCGTCATCGATAACGCCCCGGATCGTCGTCCGGAGTCGGACCCGCGGCCCGCGGCGCGAGCCGCGGACCTGCATTGCTCTGTGGTGTGGCGCGTCGTCGAGCCCGGGTCGCCGTTCAGGCGCCGCCGAACACTTCGCGCAAATCGACCTGGCCCTGCGCGGGCCGGTCGAGCATCTTCAATTCGACATGTTGCAGGTGCTGCGCCATCAGCGCGGCCGCCCGCTTCGCGTCGCCCGTCTCGAGCGCCGCCAGAATCTCGCCGTGATCGTCGAACGAGCACGGGCTGCGTCCATGCGACTCGTACAGCGCGGACATCAGCGTCGAGCGCGCGACGAGCCCGTCGAGGCACTCGCCGAGCGTCGCATTGCCGGTCAGTGCGGCGAGCGCCGTATGAAACTCGCCCGACAGCCGGATCCACGCGGCGAAGTCGTGCCGCTCGAACGCCTTGCGCTCCTTGTCGATCAGCGCCGCGATGCCCTTGAGCCGCTTCGCGCTCGGGCCTGTGGCGATCCGCTCGACGACTGCCAGCTCGATGATGCGGCGCATCTCGAACACTTCGTGCACGTCCTGCAGCGTCGGGCTCGCGACGAAGGCGCCGCGGTTCGGCTCGAGATCGACGAGCTTGTCGGTCGCGAGCTGCGCGAGCGCCTGCCGGATCGTCCCGCGCTTCACGCCGAACACCTCGCACAGCTGCGCCTCCGTCAGCTTCGCGCCGGGCGCGAGCCGATGCTCGAGGATCGCGGTGCGGATCCGCTCGGCGATCGCTTCGTGGCCGGCGGCCGCGGACGGGGTGGATTCGGGCTCGTTCATGATCTGCATCGTGTGATGGTCCTTATCGTAGAACGGACATAAAGATTGTCAACAATTCTTTTCCCGTATTGCGCACACTTCGAGCGCATCGCGCCGCGCGAAACCGGTGCATCGTGCATCAAAATCAGGCGCAGCAAGGCGTTCACACCCGTTTGAGGCGGCTCTCGTCGTATACCCTGCCCGCCATTTTGTCGACAAAATTGGTGCACGGCCCATTCGCCTTCCCGTTTCGGGCGGTAGAAAAAGACGGCCGTTAGTTGCGCAATTGCCCTAAGAAAAAGGCGGGACGCCCCGCCTTGTCCGATCCGCGCCGCCGCTCAGCCGAGATGCGGATAATCCGACAGCGTCAGCCGGAACCCGTGCGCGTTCGCGACGAGCTGCGCACGCGCACCGAACGGCAGCGTCAACAGATCGGGCACGTGGCCGAACTGCAGCCCCGTGACGACGGGAATGCCGATCACCGCGCGCACCTGGTCGATCATCGCCTGCATGTCGTAGCCGTTGTCGTACTCGAACGGCCGCGCGCCGGTGAACTGGCCGAGCACGAGCGCCTGCTGGCGCGCGAGCACGCCGGACAAATGCAGCTGGTAGATCATCCGTTCGATCCGGAACGGCTGCTCGTTGACGTCTTCGATGAACAGGATCCCGCCCTCGATGTCCGGCATGTACGGCGTGCCGACCAGCGATGCGAGGATCGCGAGGTTGCCGCCCCACAGCGTGCCCGTCACGTTGACGGACTGCACCTGCGGCGCGTCGGCGACGATCGTCGTGGTCGGCTGCGTCAGCGTCTGCCAGAAGTGCTGCATCGTGAAATCGCTCTGCGTTTCCGCGCCGAAGTCCGCGGACAGCATCGGCCCGCCGAAGCTCTTGATCCGCGCCTTGGCGTACAGCGCGAGCTGGATCGCGGTGAAATCGCTGTGGCCGACGAGCGCGATCGGCTGGTCGCGCAGCCGGCGTTCGAGCCCGCGATAGTCGAGGCCGTGCAGGATTCGTGCGGCGCCGTAGCCGCCGCGCACCGCAAGCGCGATGTCGGGCAGCGGCCGCGCCGGATCCGCCAGCCGGTTCAGGTCGGCCGCGCGCTCGCCGTCGGTGCCGCCGAAGCGCTGGAAGCGGCGCTGCGTCGCCTCGATGTTCTCGATGCGCTGTTGCGCGACGCTGAGCCGCTCGAGCGCGCGATTGATCGCGTCCGGATCGTGCGGATATCCGGACGGCGCAAGCAGGCGGATGGTGTAGGACGCGGCGGGCTGAAAGGACATGGCGAAAGGTGTCGGGATCGTGGAACTGCTTAGAGGGACCGAACCGGCGCCGGTTCACGAAGGCAGCCGCGCGGGCCGTGCCGGCTACGATTCGCCGGCGGCCGCGTCGCGCGCGAGCCGCGCGTCGCGCAGCGCGCGCCGGCGTTCGGCAAAAAACGACTTCAGCGCGGCGCCGCACTCGTGCGCGAGTACGCCGCCGACGACTTCCGTATGGTGGTTCAGCTGCGGATTCGCGAACGCATCCATCACGCTGCCGCATACGCCGGTTTTCGGATCGGCGGCGCCGAATACGACGCGCGCGATGCGCGCATGCATGATCGCGCCCGCGCACATGAGGCACGGCTCCAGCGTGACGTAGAGCTCGCAGCCCGGCATGCGGTAGTTCTGCAGATGCTGCGCGGCCATGCGCAACGCGGCCATTTCGGCGTGTGCGGACGGATCGTGGCCGCCGATCGGATGGTTGAAGCCGCGCGCGAGCACTTCGTCGCCGCGCACGAGCACTGCGCCGACCGGCACTTCGCCGGCCGCGCGCGCCTCTTCGGCCGCGGCGAGCGCAAGGCGCATGAAATGCACGTCGCGCGAGGAGGCCGGCGCGGCTGCTGTCGGGAGGGAATCGGCCGCTGCGTCGTGCAGCGTGTCGGAGCTCACATCGGCCCCGCTTCGGCGGACACCTCGTCGAGCCCGCGCTCGCACAGACGTTCCGCGATGCGCCGGCAGTATTCGCGCGGCATTACCATCGGGCCGCCGCGCAACGATTCGAGCGCCATGTCGAGCGCGAGGATCTTCGCCTGCAGCCGGCACCGCGCGGTGCGGTCGCTGACGGCCTGCAGTTCGTCCTGCAGATTGCGCAATGCGCGCAGCTGTTCGACGGCCGGCGGCACGAACCCCGCGTTCTTCAGGATACGGTTGGCCACCCGCACCTCCTCGGGCACGAGCAGGTCGTCGTCGAGCGCCTGCGGCGCGCCGGTACCCGGCAAATCGTCGAACTCGCCCCGCGCGGCGGCGGCGGCAATACGCTGTTCGACCAGAGCGTCAAGCAGTCTCATCAGTCAATCGGAACAATGCGGCAGCCGAATTCTAGCAGGGTGACGCCCGTATGACAGGCCCCTTCGAGCATATGCTCGATATTGTGGTTTTTAGGGCCGGAATCGCCGCGCATGCCGGCCGATCGGCACGCGTTCCGCGCAGGCATGCGGCTGCTACGCGTGTGGCGTGTGGCGCCCGCCGCGCGGGACGCCAGCCGCCGGCATGCCCGCCGTGCGATGCCGCCGCGCGCGCGATCACGCGGTCACCGCGTCGGGCCGGGCAGCAGGAAACGGACGGAACATCGTCGCAATCAGACAGGCACCGACGCCGATCGCGAAGGAGCCGACATAAAGCCAGCCATAGCTGCCGAACGTATCGACGATCAGCCCGCCGGCGACCGGCCCTGCCGCCATCCCGAGGCTGCCGGCCATCGCGCTGCCGCCGATCACGGTGCCCATCATCCGCAGCGGGAAGTTTTCGCGCGCGAGCACCGCATAGAGTGGCATCACGCCCGCATAGACGAAGCCGAACAGCGTCGCGACCGCGTAGAAACCGTCGAGCGTGCGCACGAATGCATAAGCGAGCGCGCCGAGCGCCTGGACCAACAGCCCGGCGACCAGCATCCGCTTCGCGCCGACGCGATCGCCGAGCACGCCGAACACGATCCGGCCGCCCATCCCCGCGAGCCCTTCGACGCTGTAGATCGACACCGCGACGATCAGCGGGATTCCGCAGGTCACCGCATAGCTGACCGTATGAAAAATCGGCCCCGAATGCGTCGCGCAGCAGAAGAAATTGGTCAGCAGCAGCAGCGCGAACTGCGGCGAGCGCAGCGCGTGCGCGACCGTCATCGGCGCTTCCGCGCCGCCCGCGACGGACGGTGCACCGTGTGCGCCGTCCGTAACGGCCAGCGCCGGTGCGCGACGCACGAGCAGCGACGCGGGGATCATCGTCGCGGCCGCGACCGCCGCGATCGTCAGCATCGAGGAGCGCCAGTCGTGCGTCGACACGAGCCACGCGGCGAGCGGCGACATCGTCATCGGCGCCATGCCCATGCCGGCCGACACCAGCGACACCGCGAGGCTGCGGTGCGTGTCGAACCAGCCCGTCACGCACGCCATCATCGGCGCGAACATCGCGGCCGTCGTGCCGCCGACCGCGAGCCCGAAGATCGCCTGAAACGCGGCGAGCGACGGCGCGCGGCTCGCGAGCGCGAGGCTCGCGGGCAGCAGGACCGCACCCGCGACGACCACCGCGCGCGTGCCGATGCGGTCCGACAGGCTGCCCCACGCGATGCTCGCGAACGCCATCGCGAGAAAGCCGATCGTCATCGCGGCGGAGATGCCGGTCATCGACCAGCCCGTGTCGCGCGCGATCGGACGAAGAAACACGGGTAGCGAAAACATCGCGCCGACCGCGATGCAGCCCATCAGCGCACCCGCGGCGACGATCACCCAGCGGTATCGGGATTCCGGCATGTCACGTCTCCTTGTCGTATCGGATCGAAAGCAAAAGCCGCGCCGCGCAGCGCGGCGCAGCGATCGGGCGCTGCGGCCGCGCACCGGCCGACCTGAACACGACGAACGGCGCCGTGCGAAATCGACATCCGCAGCGACACGGCCGGCGATTTTCTCGTCGACCGCATCGCGCCGCATGGCCGGAACGCATGCGCTTTTCCGAAATCGGAAAGTGAAAAGCAGAAATGCTTCGTTGGGCCGGGCGATCGCGCTGACTACACTCGAGCCTTCTTGTCATAACAAGTCAGCCGATGCCCGCACCGAACGTCGTACCGCTGTCGCCCGCCCCGCTCTACGTGCAGATCAAGGACACGCTGCGCGCGCGGATTCTCGACGGCACCTATGCGCCGCACAGCCGGATGCCGTCCGAACACGAACTCTGCGCGATGTTCGACGTGAGCCGCATCACCGTACGCCAGGCGCTCGGCGATCTGCAGAAGGAAGGCCTGCTGTTCAAGCTGCATGGCAAGGGCACGTTCGTGTCGAAACCGAAGGCGTTCCAGAACGTGACGTCGCTGCAGGGCTTCGCCGAAGCGATGTCGTCGATGGGCTACGAGATCGTGAACCAGTTGCGCAGCCTGCGCATCGTCAAGGCCGACCGTCACCTCGCCGCGAAGCTGAACGTGCCCGAGCATGCGCCGCTCGTCGAGATTCATCGCGTGCGGCTGCTGAACCGCGAACCCGTGTCGCTCGAGCGCACGTGGCTGCCCGAAGCGCTCGGCAAGCGCATCGCAAGCGCCGATCTCGCGACGCGCGACATCTTCCTGATCCTCGAGAACGACTGCGGCGTGCCGCTCGGCCATGCCGACGTGGCGATCGACGCGATTCTCGCGGACGACGAGATCGTCGATGCACTGCGCGTCGAGGAAGGCAGCCCCGTGCTGCGCATCGAGCGGCTCACGCACGACGCGTCGGGCGCGCCGATCGATTACGAACACCTCTACTTCCGAGGCGACGCCTTCCAGTACCGGCTGCGCATCGACCGGCAGCGGCACAAGGCGCGCAAACCTGCAAGGAATCCGCGATGAACACCCATGTACTCGAATACGACATCGTCGTGGTCGGTGGCGGCACGGCCGGCCCGATGGCCGCGATCAAGGCGAAGGAACGCGACCCGTCGCTGCGCGTGCTGCTGCTCGAGAAGGCGAACGTGAAGCGCAGCGGCGCGATCTCGATGGGGATGGACGGACTGAACAACGCCGTGATTCCGGGCCACGCGACGCCCGAACAGTACACGCGCGAGATCACGATCGCGAACGACGGCATCGTCGATCAGGAAGCGGTCCATGCGTATGCGACGCACAGCTTCGCGACGATCGAGCAGCTCGACCGCTGGGGCGTGAAGTTCGAGAAGGACGGCACCGGCGACTATGCGGTGAAGAAGGTTCACCACATGGGGTCGTACGTGCTGCCGATGCCGGAAGGTCACGACATCAAGAAGGTGCTGTATCGGCAGCTGAAGCGCGCGCGCATCGCGATCACGAACCGCATCGTCGCGACGCGCGTGCTGACCGACGCGCACGGCAACGCGAGCGGCGTGCTCGGCTTCGACTGCCGCACCGCCGAGTTCCACGTGATCCGTGCAAAGGCCGTGATTCTGTGCTGCGGTGCGGCCGGCCGGCTCGGGCTGCCTGCGTCCGGCTATCTGATGGGCACCTACGAGAACCCGACGAACGCCGGCGACGGCTATGCGATGGCGTATCACGCGGGCGCCGCGCTCGCGAATCTCGAATGCTTCCAGATCAATCCGCTGATCAAGGACTACAACGGTCCCGCCTGCGCGTACGTGACGGGCCCGCTCGGCGGCTTCACCGCGAACGGCAAGGGCGAACGCTTCATCGAGTGCGATTACTGGAGCGGCCAGATGATGTGGGAGTTCTATCAGGAACTGCAAAGCGGCAACGGCCCCGTGTTCCTGAAGCTCGACCATCTCGCCGAAGAAACGATCCGGACGATCGAGCAGATCCTGCATACGAACGAACGGCCGAGCCGCGGACGCTTTCACGCGGGGCGCGGCACCGACTATCGGCGGCAGATGGTCGAGATGCACATCTCGGAGATCGGCTTCTGCAGCGGCCACAGCGCCTCCGGCGTGTACGTGAACGCGCGCGCCGAGACGACCGTGCCGGGCCTCTACGCGGCCGGCGACATGGCGGCGGTCCCGCACAACTACATGCTCGGCGCATTCACGTACGGCTGGTTCGCCGGACAGAACGCGGCCGACTACGTCGCCGGCCGCGAACTCGCGCCCGTCGATGCCGCGCAGGTCGACGCCGAACGCGCGCGCGTGTTCGCGCCGCTCGCGCGCGAGCACGGCCTCGCGCCCGCTCAGGTCGAATACAAGCTGCGCCGGATGGTGAACGACTATCTGCAGCCGCCGAAGGTGACGCGCAAGATGGAAATCGGGCTGCAGCATTTTGCCGACATCGCTGAGGATATCGAAGCGATCAAGGCCACGCATCCGCACGAGCTGATGCGCGCCGCCGAAGTGCGCGCGATCCGCGACTGCGCGGAAATGGCTGCGCGCGCGTCGCTGTTTCGCACCGAGAGCCGCTGGGGGCTGTATCACCATCGCGTCGACTATCCGCATCGCAACGATGCCGAATGGTTCTGCCATACGTGGCTGCGCAAGCACGCGGACGGCACGATGCGCAGCGAGAAGCGGCCAGTCGAACCGTACATCGTGCCGCTCGCCGACGACGAGCGCACCGCCTACGCGCAATTGCGCATCCGCGAACCGGCCGCCGTCGCGGCCGCCCTCTGAGGAGCCCGCCCGTGTCCCATACCCCGCACGAGATCTTCCTGCGCAGCAGCGCACCGGTCACGATCGACGAGGAACGCTGCATCGCCGACAAGGGCTGCACCGTCTGCGTCGACGTCTGTCCGCTCGATCTGCTCGCGATCGACGTCAGCAAAGGCAAGGCATACATGCAGTTCGACGAGTGCTGGTACTGCATGCCGTGCGAACGCGACTGCCCGACCGGCGCCGTGAAGGTCGACATCCCGTATCTGCTGCGCTGAGCGCGCATCGGTTGCCCATCGATTCCCCTCTACCGGACTCACGACAGATGAACACCACGCTACGGACCTTGCGCCTGCTTGCCGCGTCGCTCCTGCTCGCGGCCGCAGGCGCCGCGCACGCCGAAACGATCCGCGTCGCGATCGGCACGCAGGACACGACGATCAATTGCGCGACCGGCGGCCTGCTGATCCGCGAACTGCACCTGCTCGACAAGTATCTGCCGCGCACCGGCAAGTATCGCGACGTCAAATACGACGTGCAGTGGAAGGACTTCACGTCAGGCGCGCCGCTCACCAACGAAATGGTGGCCGGCAAGCTCGACTTCGGCGCGATGGCGGACTTCCCCGGCGCGCTGAACGGCGCCGCGTTCCGCAAGGCCGGCCGTGCAAGCGTGTTCATCGCGGTGCTCGACGGCAGCATCGACGGCAGCGGCAACGGCATCGTCGTGCCGACGAATTCGCCGGTGCGCGCGTTCGCGGACCTCAAGGGCAAGACGATCTCGGTGCCGTTCGCATCGACCGCGCACGGCATGCTGCTGCGCGCGGTCCGTGCGCAGGGCTGGAATCCCGACACCGACGTGAACATCGTCACGCAGGCGCCCGAAGTCGCCGGCAGCGCGCTGAAGGCCGGCAAGATCGACGCGCACGCCGATTTCGTGCCGTTCGCCGACCTGTTCCCGTATCGCGGCATCGCGCGCAAGATCTATGACGGCGCGCAGACTCACGCACCGACCTTCCACGGCGCGCTCGTCGATGCCGCGTATGCGCAGCGCTATCCGGAAATCGTCGTCGCGTACCTGCGCGCGGCGATCGAAGCGAACCGGCTGCTCGCGCAGAACCCGGAGAAGTACAGCCTGCTGATCGAGAAAGTCACCGGGATCGAGGCGCCGGTCGACTATCTGTATCACGGTCCGCTCGGCATCCAGACGCGCGACCTCACGTGGAAGCCCGAATACCGGCAGGCCGTCGCGACCGCGATCGACACGCTGAAACTGCTGAAGAAGACCGACACCGCGCCCGACCCCGCGACGTTCATCGACGACCGCTACATCCGCGCGGCGTTCGCAGCGTCCGGGCTCGACTACGACGCGGCGCTGAAGCGCTACGGCCGGCAGCCGCTCGTCGCGAACGATGCGTCGACCGGCAAGCCGATCCGCGATTTCAACGACGTCGCGCAAGTCTGGCCGGCCGGCGACGAAGCCGTGCGTCATTACGCGAATCCGGCGTCGGCGTTTGCGGCGCTCGCGAAGCTCGGCGCGTCTGCGAAGGTGCGTGCGGTCTTCGTGCACGACCATGCAAGCGGGCTCAAGCTGTTCGCCGATCAGGCCTGGTACGTGAGGGACGCGCACGGCGCCCTCACCGCGTTCCTGCTCAAGTCGGGCGCCGACGCTTACGCGCAGCGCGTGTCCGGTTCGGTCGTCGACTATGCGGCCGCGCGGACCGGCTCCGCCGCGGCGCTCGCCGCGCGCTGAACGGCGCGCCTCTCCCCTCATCGATACGGATATCCGCATGGCCGCGACCTTCGAGCTTGCCAAACGCCGTCTCTCCGAACCGTCCCGCGCCGGCGACGCGCGCGCCGCCCATGCCGCCGCACGCGGTGCGCCGCCGCTGCTGCGCCGTCGTGCCGCGCGGCTCGCGTCGCTCGTCGCGTGCATCGCGCTGTGGCAGGCCGCCGTCCATTGGCGACTGTCGCTCGGCGTCGTCACGTTCGCGAACGTCCCCGCCCCGGCCGATGTCGGCCCCGCGCTGTGGGCGCTACTGCATTCGCCGAAGCTGCCGATGCACCTGTTTGCAAGCCTTACGCGCGTGCTCGCCGGCTTCGCCGCAGCGGCGGTGACGGGCGTCGGACTCGGTCTCGCGATCGGCCGCTATCGCGCGCTCGAAGACGCGCTGCTGCCGCCGCTCGAGGTGCTGCGGCCGATTCCGGCCGTCGCGTGGATTCCGCTCGCGATCCTGATGTTTCCGTCGTCCGAGCTCAGCATGATGTTCATCACGTTCGTCGGCGCGCTGTTCCCGATCCTGCTGAACACCGTGCACGGCGCGGAAGCCGTCGACCCTCGCCTCGTCGCGACTGCGCGCAGCCTCGGCACACGCGGCTTCGCGCTCTACGCGGAAGTGATCCTGCCCGGCGCGGCACCGGCGATCTTCACGGGGCTGTCGATCGGCATGGGCACCGCGTGGTTCTGCCTCGTCACGGCCGAGATGATCGCCGGCCAGTACGGCATCGGCTATTTCACCTGGGCGTCGTACACGCTGCAGAACTATCCCGACATCGTCGTCGGCATGGCGTTGATCGGGCTGCTCGGCATGGGCAGCAGCCTGCTCGTCAAGCGGATCGGCAGCGCGCTCACGCCGTGGTACGCACCGCGCGGAGGCCGGCGATGAGCGCCGCCGCATCGGCATCGGCCGCGCCCGGCCGCGTCGGCGTGCGCGCGCTGACGATCGAACTCGGTCCGCCGCACGCGCGTTTCGCGGCGCTCGATTCGCTCGAGCTCGACGTCGCACCCGGCGAATTCGTCTGCGTGCTCGGACCGTCCGGCTGCGGGAAATCGACGTTGCTCGGCGCACTGGCCGGGCACGTCGCGGCGACACGCGGCGAGATCGTCGTCGACGGCCAACGCGTCGATCGCCCACACCCCGATCGCGGGCTCGTGTTCCAGCAGCACACGCTGTTTCCATGGAAGCGCGTGATCGACAACGTCGCGTTCGGCCTGAAGATGAAGGGCGTGCCCGCGCGCGAGCGCCGCCGCGAGGCCGCCGAACTGCTCGAACTCGTCGGACTCGGCGCGTTCGGCGCGCACTATCCGGCGCAACTGTCCGGCGGCATGCAACAGCGCGTCGAAATCGCCCGCGTGCTGATCAACCGGCCGCGCGTCCTGCTGATGGACGAGCCGTTCGGCGCGCTCGACGCGCAGACGCGCCGGATGATGCAGACGCTGCTGCTCGACATCTGGTCGCGCATCGGCACGACCGTGCTGTTCGTCACGCACGACATCGAGGAAGCGCTGTTTCTCGGCGATCGCATCGTAATGCTGTCGCCGCGGCCCGCGCGCATCGTCGCCGACATTCGCGTGCCGCTCGCGCGACCGCGCACCGACGACAGCACGACCGAACCTGCCTTCGTCGACATCAAGCGCCGCTGCCTCGCCTTGCTGCGCGATGCGGGCTGACTGCGCGGCGCCGGCCCCTTTACCGATCCGGTTTTCATCCATGACCTTTTCCGCTTCTGCCTTTCCGCCGTCCGGTGCCTACGATGCCTATGACGCCGACCACGCCGCGCTACTCGCGCGGCTCGCCGCAGCCGACGCATCGGTGCGTCGCGTCGCACTGCTTGAACTCGCCGATCTCGAAGATGCGACGCTCGTGCCCACGTTCGTCGCCGTGCTGCGCGACGATCCGTCCGCCGACGTGCGCTGCGAAGCCGCGCGCGTGCTCGGCGCATGGGAGCGGCCCGACGTCGTCGACGCACTGTGCGCGGCGCTGCTCGATCGCGACGACGACGTGCGCGCGAGTGCGGCGCAGAGCCTGTCCGAACTGAAGGAACTCGCGTCCGGCGCCGTGCTGTGCCGCTGGGCCGATCGGGCCGAGCCGTCCGTGCGCGCCGCCGTCCTGCGCGGCCTGCGCGAATTGCGCGATCCCGACGCGTATGCGCCCGCCCTGCGCGCGCTCGAGGACGGCACCGCGGCCGTGCGCGCGGAGGCCGTCGCGGTGCTGGGCTGGCTCAAGGATGCGCGCGCACTCGCGCCGCTCGCACGTATCGCGACCGCCGATGCCGACGCCGCCGTGCGACGGATCGCGGTCGGTGCACTCGGCTTCGCGGCGTCCGGCGACGCCGACGTTGCCGACGCGCTGCTTGTCGCGCTGCGCGACCGCGAATGGCAGGTGCGCGAGGAAGCCGCCGCGACGCTCGGCAAGCTGCGGATCGCGGCCGCGCGCGCGCCGCTCGTCACCGCGCTCGACGACGATTACTGGCAGGTGCGCCTGCGCGCCGCACGCGCGCTCGGGCAGCTGCGCGACGCCGCTGCGGCGCCGGCCGTCGCGGCGCTGCTCGCGCACTCGATCAGCAATCTGCGCAAGGAAGCCGCGCTCGCATTGGGCGAACTGCGCGATCCGGCGTCGCTGCCCGCGCTGCATGCGGCGCTCGACGATCGCGATCCGGAAGTGCGCAAGGCCGTGCGCATCGCGATCCGGCAGATCGAGGACACGCAATGATCGCGCCCACCGAAGTCGTGCTCGATCATGCGGCGCGCGCGCTGACGTTGCGCTGGGCCGACGGCGGCACGCAGCGCATCGACTATGCGCGGCTGCGCCGTGCCTGTCCGTGCGCGGCATGCCGCGCGCTGCGCCGTCGCGGCATGGTCGTCGTCGCGCCGGCCGATCTGACGCTGGCCGGCGTGGAGCCGGTCGGCTACGGCATCTGCGTCGCGTTCGGCGACGGGCATGCGCGCGGCATTTATCCGTGGGCGTATCTGGCTGAACTGCGGGATGCCGGAGAGAACGCGACGATCGATGCGTCGTGCGCGGACGTCTGACCCGGTCGCTTCGCGGATATGTCGCTGCATACGGCGCCGCCGCGCGGCGACATGCGGGCGCGAACGCTGCGATACTGGCGAGTGCAGGCCTTGGCCATTCATCGCGCGCGGCACACGGACACGCGAGCCCGTGGCGGTCGCCGCGCCCCGCGTGCGATCGCTGATAGCGCGCGATGAATGCACGCAGGCCGTTTGCGCGTTCGTATCGGGTTCAGATCATGCCGACATCGTCCTCTTCCGCTGCCGACGCCACGGACAACGTGCGCGTCGTTCCCGCCGTGATCGGCGTCGTTCTCCGCGGCCGCGACGTGCTGCTCGTACGCCGCGCGAATCCGCCCGACGCGGGCCGCTGGGGCTTTCCCGGCGGCAAGATCGAAGCCGGCGAGCCGATCGCCGATGCCGTCGTGCGCGAACTGGCGGAAGAAACGGCGGTGGAAGTCGAGGCAGTCGACGTCTTCACTGCACTCGACGCATTCGGTCGCGACGACGACGGCACGCTGCGCCAGCACTTCGTGATGGTGGCGGTGCTGTGCCGATGGTTGCGCGGCACGCCGGCGGCCGGTGACGATGCGCTCGATGCGCGCTGGTTCGGTGTGGATGAACTGGAGCGTCAAGACGATCTGCCGATGAGCGCGGGCGTCGTCGACGTCGCGCGGCGGGCCGTCGAGCGGGCATCGGCGCTCGCCGAACGGCCTCGCCGCTGAACCGGTATCGGCACCGTTGCGTGATGCCGTCAGATCGGCGTGGTCAAGTCGAGCGGCCAGCGACCGATCACGTCATGGCGCGTCTTGCCGAGCCAACTGTCGATCAACACGAACTCGCTGACCGTCCACGCGATCGGCTCGATCGTGTGCGGCGCGCGCCGGCTGCGGTCGTAGCGCAGCGTGACATGCGGCGTAAAGCTCGCGCGCGACGGTCGAAGGCCCGTCCTTTTCAGTGCCTCGACGAGTTGCCGCTGCAGGTCGATCAGTTCATGCGAAACGTCGGACACGGTCAGCACCCAGGGCCGATCGTCGGTGCGGCCGCTGAAGCTGACGATCCGGTCGAACGACACGTCGAACGGCCGCGCGCGGACGCGCTGTGCCGCGTCGCGGGCACGGACAATCACGTCCGGCGGTATGTGCATGAATTCGCCGAGCGAATGCAGCGTCACATGCAGGCGCGCCGTATCGACCCAGTGCCCGGTGCGGGTGGCGTCCGGCCACAGACGACGCGCCGCATCGGCAATCCGCGCAGCGGTATGCGGATCGGGCTGCGCCGCAAAAAACAGCCGATGATGCAGCCGCGGCGCTTCGATGCCCGGCAGAGTCAGTTGGGTCACGGCGCGATTAGCGATATGCCGAGGGACAAGCGACCATTATCGTCAATCGAACGACGCGCCGCTTGCGGCAGAAAAAGCGACGCCCGGCAGATTGGGTTGCCGGGCGTCGGTGTCGGCGCAACATGCGATCGGGAAGCGATGCGCATTTATGGTCGGTGGTTTATCGCCAATCGATCATCGGCAAATCAGTCGCCATCGGCATCACGCTGCGGCGCCCGGTGGCGTCTTTGCCGCGGGACGAACTCGGAGCCAGTTGCGCGTCTCTTGTACGCCTGCGCTGCTCAGGACGCCTCGATTCGCTCGAGATCGGCGATCAACCCAGGCCCCGTCGGATTCCAGCCGAGCACCTTGCGCGTCTTTTCGCTCGAGGCCACGAGATCGTGACCCGCGAATGCCGCCAACCAACCGAAATGCGCAGGCGCCTCTTCCGCGGACAGGGAGGCGACAGGCACTTTCAGCGCACGGCCGATCGCTTCTGCAATATCCCGCATCGGTACACCTTCTTCCGCCACGGCATGATATTTCGCGCCGGCCTCGTTCTTTTCCAGCGCCAGCCGGTAAAGACGCGCGACATCCGAGATGTGCGCTGCAGCCCATCGATTGCGTCCTTCGCCGACGTACGCGGACACCCCCTTCTCCCGCGCGACGGCGACGGCGTAGGTCAGAAGCCCTTGCCGCACCGTGTCGTGGACCTGCGGAAGCCTCACGACCGCGGCGCGCACACCCTTCAGCGAGCGCGCCGTCTGCTCCGACACGCGCGGAAACGGGAAATCAGGCGGCACATCGTCGTCCTCGGTCGCGAGCCGGCCCGGGGCGGCCAATCCCGCCGTGCCTGCCGTCACGATCAGAAGCTTGTCCGAACCGGCGACGACCGCACCCAGCGCTTCGATGGCGCGGCGATCGATCTCGCAGGACTGCGCAAAGTTCGACCAGTCGTGAACGAAGCCGAGATGAATGACGGCGTCGGCCGCCGCTGCGCCCGCCCGCAGGCTCTCGGTATCTTCGAGCGAACCGCGATGGACGTCCGCGCCAATGGCGGCCAGCGATTTCTCCCCCTCGTCCGAACGCGCCAAACCGAGGACGCGATGTCCGGCCGCGATCAATTCCTTGACGGTGGGAATGCCAACAAATCCGGTGGCGCCGGTAACGAAAACACGCATGATTTGCTCTCCAGGTTTGCCAGGGAGACAAATCTAGGCGCAGAGACTATCCTGGTAAAGTAGTGACGTTATCATATTAAATTGATTAACAGGATCGACGTGGAACAGGCGAACGAAAACCTGCTCGGGACGTATCTGCGGGACCGGCGCATGAAGCTCGACCCCGTCGCGCTCGGCTTTCCCGCGGGACGCCGGCGCACGCCGGGGCTGCGCCGCGAGGAAGTGGCGCAGCGCGCGAATATCAGTCCCACCTGGTACACCTGGCTCGAACAGGGTCGCGGCGGCGCGCCGTCGGCCGACGTGCTCGACCGCATTTCGCAGGCCTTGATGCTGACGGACGTCGAGCGCGAGCATCTTTTCCTGCTCGGCCTTGGGCGGCCTCCGGTGGCGCGCTATCGCGAGACGGACGGCGTCACGCCGCGTCTGCAGCGCGTCCTCGACGCACTGGATCCGAGCCCCGCCCTGATTCGCACGGCGACCTGGAACGTCCTTGCCTGGAATCGGGCGGCGACTGTCATGCTGGGCGACTATGGATCGCTGCCGCCGCATCAGCGCAATGTACTGCGCACGATCTTCCTCGACCCGCGTGCGCGCGCCGTGCAGTATGACTGGGAGAGTGTCGCGCGCCACGTCATCGGCGCATTCCGCGTGGACGCCGCGCGTGCGGGTGCGGCGACGGAGGTGGAACCGCTCGTCGACGAGCTGTCGCGGCTGAGTCCCGAATTCAGGGCGATGTGGCGTGACAACGATGTCCGCGAAATCCACGGCGAGCGTGTCAAGCGCATTCGCCATCCGGTGCTCGGGCCGCTTGCGTTTGAATACTCGACGTTCTCGGTCGACGGCCGGACCGATCTCAGCATGTGCGTCTACAACCCGGCGACGCGGGCCGATGTAGAGAAGATCGCATCGCAGATTGAGTCGGTGGTACACCGCTCGCCGCCGGTCGACGGAGGGGCCGTAGCGAACGTGGACGGTAATGGTCGGTGAGACCGTTGTGTGTTTCCGTTGCCCTCTTAAGCCGGGCAATCGCGGGCTTGGGCTTGAGATTGCACGAGACAGGTTCTCAGAGGAGACCTGTACCGTCGTCGAAGACGGATTTAAGGCGATAGTGAACCGGACGATCTTGACGATCCGGCTTTCGGTTCTCGTCGACTTCGCTACAGCCGGCCTGTTCTGCCGGCCGGCGATAGCGGCTGATCGTTGCCGATAGCAGCCGTGACGTGCCTTTCATTGAATCAGCACGTCACGAGCGTTTGCGAGCGTCCTCGAGGGGCGTGACTTCACTCCCACTCAATCGTCGCCGGCGGCTTCCCCGAAATGTCGTACACCGCGCGATTGATCCCGCGCACTTCGTTGATGATCCGGTTCGACACACGCCCGAGCAGCGAGTACGGCAGATGCGCCCAGTGCGCCGTCATGAAGTCCGTCGTCTGCACGGCGCGCAGCGCCGTCACGTAGTCGTACGTGCGCCCGTCGCCCATCACGCCGACCGACTTCACCGGCAGGAACACCGCGAACGCCTGGCTCGTCAGGTCGTACCAGCTCTTGCCGACGTCCGCTTCGCCGCACAGGCCGGCAGCCGCATCCTGCGCGGTCGCGACCGTATTGCGCAGCTCCTCGATGAAGATCGCGTCCGCGCGGCGCAGCAGGTCCGCGTACTCGCGCTTCACCTCGCCGAGGATCCGCACGCCGAGGCCCGGGCCCGGGAACGGATGGCGATACACCATCTCCGGCGGTAGGCCGAGCGCGACGCCGAGCTCGCGCACTTCGTCCTTGAACAGGTCGCGCAGCGGCTCGAGCAGCTTCAGGCCGAGCGTCTCCGGCAAGCCGCCGACGTTGTGGTGGCTCTTGATCGTCGTCGCCTTCTTCGTCTTCGCGCCGCCCGACTCGATCACGTCCGGATAGATCGTGCCCTGCGCGAGCCACTTCGCGTTCGACAGCTTCTTCGCCTCGGCCTGGAACACCTCGACGAACTCGCGGCCGATGATCTTGCGCTTCGCTTCCGGATCGGTCACGCCGGCCAGATGGCCGAGGAACTGCTCCGACGCGTCGATGTGCACGACCTTCGCATGCAGACGGCCTTCGAACATGTCGAGCACCATCTTGCCTTCGTTCAGACGCAGCAGCCCGTGGTCGACGAACACGCAGGTCAGCTGATCGCCGATCGCGCGATGGATCAGCGCGGCCGCCACGCTCGAATCGACGCCGCCCGACAGGCCCAGAATCACTTCCTCGTCACCGACCTGCTCGCGGATCTTCGCGACCGCTTCCTCGATGTGGTCGCGCATGATCCAGTCGGGCTTCGCGCCGGCGATCTGCAGCACGAAGCGCTCGAGCATCTGGCGGCCCTTCACCGTATGCGTGACTTCCGGATGGAACTGCACCGCGTAGTAGCCGCGCGCCTCGTCGGCCATCCCGGCGATCGGGCAGCTCGGCGTCGACGCCATCAGCTTGAAGCCCGGCGGCAGCTCGGCGACCTTGTCGCCGTGGCTCATCCAGACCTTCAGCATGCCGTGGCCTTCGGCCGTCGTGAAATCCTCGATGCCGTCGAGCAGGCGCGTATGGCCGTGCGCACGCACTTCCGCGTAGCCGAATTCGCGATGGTCGCTCCACTCGACCTTGCCGCCGAGCTGCACGGCCATCGTCTGCATCCCGTAGCAGATGCCGAGCACCGGCACGCCGAGATCCCACACGGCCTGCGGCGCGCGCAGCTGATGGTCCTCATACGTGCTCGCGTGGCTGCCCGACAGGATCACGGCCTTCGGCGCGAACTCGCGGACGAAGTCGTCGGACACGTCGTTCGGATGGATTTCGCAGTAGACGTGCGCTTCGCGCACGCGGCGCGCAATCAGTTGGGTGACTTGCGAACCGAAGTCGAGAATCAGGATTTTGTCGTGCATGGCTGCGGACGGGATGATGAGAATAAGAAAAGCAGCGCGTTCGATCGAACCTGCGCTGCGTCAATAGCATGGACGGCGACGTCGGGCGGCGGACGGCACGCGCGACGCATCGCCGGTCAATCCTGCGTCGGCGGGCGCTCGTCGAGCGCGACGGTGCCGGACGACGAGCCGGGCCTCGACGGCGCGACGGGCGGAACGCCCGACGACGGCGGCACCGGCGCGGATGGCCGGACGACGACGGGCTCGACCCGCTGCGGCGCGCGCTCGACGACGGGCTCCGCGGTGCGCTGCGG
>NZ_KV786859.1:0-3736 GCF_001806955.1 Burkholderia sp. HMSC10F09 | reverse complement strand
CGCCGTCGGCCGCCGCGCTCGCGCGCTTCGGCGTCGCGGGCGTCGCCGAGCCGTGCGCGCAACTGGCCGCGCCGCATGGCCGGCTGCTTGCACCGAAAACCATCCGGGACGGCGTGACGGTCGCGCTCGCCGGCCCGCTCTGAACCTTTGCTATCGACAGGACGATTCCGATGAAGACCGATCCCGAATCCCATCAGCGGATGGCCGAGCGCCGCCGCGCCGGCCACGAAAAGAAGCAGGCCGCCGCCGTCAACGAGAAGGGCCTGCTGATCGTCCATACGGGCAACGGCAAGGGCAAGAGCACCGCCGCATTCGGCATGGCCGTGCGCGTGCTCGGCCACGGCATGCGGCTCGGTGTCGTGCAGTTCATCAAGGGCGCGCTGCATACGTCGGAGCGCGATTTCCTCGGCGCGGTCGCCGAGTGCGACTTCGTGACGATGGGCGACGGCTATACCTGGAACACGCAGAACCGCGACGCGGACATCGCGACCGCGCGCAAAGGCTGGAACGAGGCGCGCCGGATGATCGAAAGCGGCGACTACCGGATGGTGATTCTCGACGAGCTCAACACGGTGCTGAAGTACGACTACCTGCCGCTCGACGAAGTGCTCGCGACGCTGGCCGCGCGGCCCGCCGACCTGCACGTCGTCGTGACCGGCCGGCATGCGCCCGACGCGCTGATCGACGCGGCCGACCTCGTCACCGAAATGCGGCTCGTCAAGCATCCCTACAAGGAGCAAGGCGTGAAGGCGCAGCGCGGCGTGGAGTTCTGAGCGATGCCGGCCTGTCCCGCGCTGTTCGTCAGCGCACCGGCGTCCGGCCAGGGCAAGACGTCGGTGACGGCCGGTCTCGCGCGGCTGCATCGGCGGCTCGGCCGCCGCGTGCGCGTGTTCAAGACGGGGCCGGATTTTCTCGATCCGATGCTGCTCGAACGCGCGAGCGGCGCGCCCGTGCATGCGCTCGATCTCGGCATGGTCGGCGAGGCCGGCTGTCGCGCGCTGCTCGCCGACGCCGCGCGCGACGCGGACCTGATTCTGATCGAGGGCGTGATGGGCCTGTTCGACGGCACGCCGAGCAGTGCCGATCTCGCGGCCGCGTTCGGCGTGCCGATCGTCGCGGTGATCTCCGCGAAATCGGTCGCGCAGACGTTCGCGGCCATCGCGTTCGG
The DNA here is from genome assembly GCF_001806955.1 of Burkholderia sp. HMSC10F09. Classification (NCBI taxonomy): domain Bacteria; kingdom Pseudomonadati; phylum Pseudomonadota; class Betaproteobacteria; order Burkholderiales; family Burkholderiaceae; genus Burkholderia; species Burkholderia sp. HMSC10F09. Next base: position 2,568 of record NZ_KV786859.1, on the reverse strand, counting down.
ACTCGCCCGCTTCCGCCCCGGCCTGCCGTTTCACGGCGTGTTCGCGAACCGCGTCGGCTCGGACCGGCATGCGGCGCTGCTGAGGCAGGCGCTGCCCGACGATCTGCGCTGGCTCGGGCATCTGCCGGCCGATGCGGCGCTGGCCTTGCCGGGACGGCATCTCGGGCTGCACCAGCCGGACGACATCGCCGATCTCGATGCGCGGCTCGATCGCGCGGCCGATGCGCTCGCGCACACGGCGCTCGCCGCGCTGCCGCCCGCGATCGCCTTCGCGACGCCGGCCGTGGCGGCGCCGCTGCCGCGCACGCTCGCCGGCAAGCGCGTCGCGGTCGCACGCGATGCCGCGTTCTCGTTCATCTACCCGGCCAATCTCGCGCTGCTCGACGCGCTCGGGGCGCACGTGCGGTACTTTTCGCCGCTCGCCGACGAGCCGGTGCCCGATGGATGCGACGCGCTGTTCCTGCCGGGCGGCTATCCGGAATTGCATGCGCGTACGCTCGCCGCGAATCGGACGAGCGCGGCGACGATCCGCGCCCATGCGGCGGCCGGACGGCCGATCGTCGCGGAATGCGGCGGAATGCTCTATCTATGCGAATCGCTGACCGATGTCGACGGCACGACGACGCCGATGCTCGGGCTGCTGCCCGGCCATGCGACGATGCAGCGCCGCTTCGCGGCGCTCGGCATGCAGCAGCTCGACACGCGGGCCGGCACGCTGCGCGGCCACACGTTCCACTATTCGCGGCTCGCAACGCCGCTGGCACCGGCCGCGATCGCGCAGCGCCCGGACGACGACGCGCGCAGCGGCGAAGCTGTCTATCGCGTCGGCGCGATCGTCGCGACCTACATGCACCTGTACTGGCCGTCGAATCCGCACGCGACGGCCGCGCTGTTGACCGGCGACGCATTCTGACGATGCGCGAGCCGGCGTGGCGACGCCGGTGCGCGGTCCCGCCGGCGCGTCAGACGAGAAACGCCTCGGTCAGCTTGACCCAGTACGACGCGCCGGTCGGCAGCGCCGCGTCGTTGAAGTCGTAGCCCGGGTTGTGCACCATGCAGCCGCCCTCGCCGTCTCCGTTGCCGATGATCAGATAGCAGCCCGGACGCCGTTCGAGCAGGAACGCGAAATCCTCGCTGCCGGTGAGCGGCACCATCGCGTCGATCAGGTTCGCTTCGCCGACCCACTCGCGCGCGACGTCTTGCGCGAACGCGGTCATCTCCGCATCGTTGACGAGCACCGGATAGCGGCGCTGATAGTCGATAGTCGCGGTTGCGCCGAACACCGCCGCCTGCGCGTGCACGACTTCCTTGATCCGCGTCTCGAGCAGATCGCGCACCTCCGGCTTCAGCGCGCGCACCGATAGCCGCATCTGCGCGCGATCGGGGATCACGTTCGGCGCTTCGCCCGCATGGATCGCGCCGACCGTGACGATCGCCATGTCGAGCGGCGGCACGTTGCGCGACACGATCGTCTGCAGCGCGATCACGATCTGCGCGCACACGACGACCGGATCGATCGCGCGATGCGGCACCGCGCCGTGGCCGCCGCGCCCCTGCACGTCGACGATCACCGTGTCCGACGACGCCATGAACGGCCCCGGCAGGAAGCCGAAGTGTCCGGTCGGAAAGCCCGGCATGTTGTGCATCGCGAAGATCGCATCGCACGGGAACAGTTCGAACAACCCGTCGTCGAGCATTTTCTTCGCGCCGCCGAGCCCTTCCTCGGCCGGCTGGAAGATCAGGTTCAGCGTGCCGGAGAAGCGGCGCTCGCGCGCGAGATGCTTCGCGGCCGCGAGCAGCATCGCGGTGTGGCCGTCGTGACCGCATGCGTGCATCTTGCCCGCGATCGTGCTCTGGTACGGCAGCCCCGTCGCCTCGAGGATCGGCAGCGCGTCCATGTCGGCGCGCAGCCCGAGACGCCGCGTGCCCTGGCCGACCGTCAGCTGCGCGACGACGCCCGTGCCGCCGAGCCCGCGATGCACGGTGTAGCCCCATGCGCGCAGTTGCTCGGCGACGAGATCGCTCGTCGCGAATTCCTCGAAGCCCAGCTCGGGGTGCGCGTGGATGCGATGCCGAATCTCGATCATTTCGTCGGCAAGGCCGGCGGGAATCACGCTGTGCGTCACGGTGTCGTCTCCTTGTAGGCGGGGAAAGATGCACGCAAGGATAGTCCGTTCGGCGGCAACCCGGCAGCCGGAAAGTCGTCGTGGCGGCAACCATCGGTTGCCGGCTCAAGGGGCGCGCGCGAGCGCCCGTCAGGACGAAGGCATGACCGAACAAAGCGCTTTCGTGTCAACGATATAGCGTTCGCTCGTTCATTTTTTGACGAATGTACATTTTTTGTGTACGCTCTTCGAAAAGTGAACAACCGCGTGCCGACATGCCGACCCCCGCGCCTCTTTCCGCCCCCGCGCAGCAGCTGCTGGCCGACGCCTGCGCCGCGTTCGCGCGCGCCACGCGGCGCTTTCGCGCGACGCCGGTGCGCGTGCCGGCCGCGTACCGCGCGCACGCGGATGCGATGATCCGCTTCGACGTCGGCGCGCAGCCGTTCGAGATGCCGGCTGCCGC
>NZ_KV786858.1:0-1304 GCF_001806955.1 Burkholderia sp. HMSC10F09 | reverse complement strand
CGGCGTGGCGGGCGGCAAGGCCGTACGTCTCAGTCCGTCAGTGCGCGTTCGCGGCGAACGTGTCGCAGGCGCTCAGCTCGCCCGACTCCATCCCGCGCCGCAACCAGTACATGCGCTGCTCGCTCGTGCCGTGCGTGAAGCTTTCCGGCACCACATAACCCTGCCCCTGCTGCTGCAGCCGATCGTCGCCGATCGCGGCCGCCGTCTTCAGCCCCTGCTCGAAGTCGCCGGGCTCGATCAGCCGCTGGTTTGCGCGCTGCGCGTTGTTGGCCCAGACGCCCGCGAAACAGTCGGCCTGCAGCTCCATGCGCACCGACAGCGCATTCGAGCGCGCCTCGCTCGCGCGCCGGCGCGCGGCGTCGACCTTCTCGGAAATGCCGAGCAGGTTCTGCACGTGATGGCCGACCTCGTGCGCGATCACGTACGCCTGCGCGAAATCGCCGCCGGCGCCGAACCGCTTGCGCAGTTCGTCGTAGAAGCCGAGATCGATATAGACCTTTTGGTCGCCCGGGCAATAGAACGGCCCCATCGCGGTCTGACCGGTCCCGCATGCGGTCGGCGTCGTATTCGTGAACATCACGAGCTTCGGCGGCGCGTACTGCGCGTGCAGCTGCGTCGAGAAGATCGTCGTCCAGGTCCGCTCGATGTTGCCGAGCACCTTGCGCGTGAAGACGGCGCCGGGGTCGGTGGCCGGCGCACCCTGGCGCTGCGCCGGCGCCTGCTGCGTCTGCTGACCCTGCAGCATCGACGCGCCCTCGAGCACGACGCGCGGGTCGATCCCGAAGAAATACGACGCGGCCAGCGCGACCACGATCGTGCCGATGCCGATCGTCGCGCCACGTCCTCCACCGAAGCCGCCCGCACCACGGCGATCCTCGACGTTCATGCTCTCTCTTTCGTCGTCCAGCCTCATTGCCGGCCCCTCCCGTTCTTGTCGATCCGGCCGTCGCACCGATGCGCGGCCCGTCCGCGCTATTTTGCCGGGCTTTCGTCGACTGTCTCAAAAAATTCGAGGATAGAGCGATTCGGCCGCGGACAACGTCAGCCTTTGCAAAACGCGCGGCGTCCGCGCCGGCCGGCCGCCCCGCGCGCGTTCATCCTTTCGGCCGATACCGGCGCGCGCGCGCCGCGCCTACAGTGCGCGGACACGACCCTTTTCCGGAGAACGACATGCGCGCTGCACGCCCCCGTACGATCGTCATTACCGGCGCCGGCACCGGCATCGGCGCCGCCTGCGCACGCCGTTTCGCGCGCGGCGGCGACCGCGTCGTGCTGATCGGCCGGCGGCCGGCGCCGCTCGAGGC
>NZ_KV786857.1:0-4017 GCF_001806955.1 Burkholderia sp. HMSC10F09 | reverse complement strand
CGGCCGCGGGTGCGGGCTCGGGTGTGGACTCCGGTGCGTCGCCCGGCTCCTCCGCGCCTTCCGCGGCGGCCGCGCCATCGGGCGACGCCGCGCCGGGCGCCATTCCGGGCTGCGCCATCGCGAGGCTCGCGAGCTGATTGAACTGCGCCTGCAGCAGGTTCCACCAGCCGGCCGGATCGAACGACTGATTCGGCTGCTGCGCGGCGTCGCGCTCCGGCGGCGCATCGGCGCCGGCCGACGCGTCGCCCGCCTGCGGCTTCGGCTGCGCGGTCTCGCCGAGCGGCGCGGTCGCGGCCTTGGCCGCCGCGACGGCCGCATCCTCGGCCGCCGACATCGAACTCTGCGCGAACGCGCCGAACGCCCGCAGCGTCGCGAGCGTCGCGCGCTGCACTTCGAGCGCCTGGATCGCGGACTGCAGCATGCCGAGGTTCAGCTTCAGCCATTGCTCGACCGCGCGCAGATCGGTGATCCGCTTGTCGAGCTCCTCGACGTTCGTGAGCGGCGCCATCATGTCGGACATGCTCGACAGCGACGGCGGCAGCCCGGACGCGGCGCCCGGAAACGGCGCCATCGCGCCGAACGGCGACATCCGCATCATGTCCCACATGCGCTCGAGCATGTCGGCGGGCTTGAAGCCGGCAAAGCCGGCGAAGGGGTTGGAGCCGGGGGCATCGGTCGTCATACGGGCATCCTGATTGGACTGGGGAGCACGCGGCCGGCATCCGAGCACGATCGCGTGTTTCGATCATAGCGCGCGTCAGAACGGCGCGTCGCCGGGAAACGCGGGCGGGCGCCGCTCGCGCAGCGAACGAAGGCCCTCCTGCACGTCGGGCCCCGAAAAGCCCATGAATTCCAGCGCGAGCGACGTATCGAAGGTCGGCCCGGCCGTGCGCAGCCAGTTGTTGAGCGCGTACTTCGTCCAGCGGATCGCCGACTGCGACCCGTTCGCGAGCCGCTCGGCCACCTCGTAGGCCTTCGGCACCAGATCGGCCGGCTCGACCGCGAGCGACACGAGGCCGATGCGCTCCGCCTCTTCGCCGCTCACCGGCTCGCACAGCATCAGGTAGTACTTCGCCTTCGCCATCCCGCACAGCAGCGGCCACACGATCGCCGCGTGATCGCCGGCCGCGACGCCGAGCCGCGTATGGCCGTCGATGATCCGCGCATCCTTCGCGGCGATCGAGATGTCGGCGAGCAGCCCCGCGACGAGCCCCGCGCCGACCGCCGGGCCGTGCATCGCGGACACGATCGGCTTGCTGCAGTTGATCACGTTGTAGACGAGGTCGCGCGCTTCGCGCCATACGCGGGCGCGCACGTCGTAGTCGTTGGCCATCGCTTCGACGAGCGCGAGATCGCCGCCCGCCGAGAAGCCCTTGCCTTCGCCGCGAATCACGGCGACGCGCGTGTCGGGATCGCGATCGACGTCGCGCCAGATGTCCGCGAGCTCGCGATGCATCTGCGCGTTCGCGGTCGCGAGGCCGCTGCGGTTCGCGCCCTCGCCGCTCATCACGATGTCGAGCACGCCGTGTTCGCGGCGCGTCACCTTCAATGCTTGATAACCGCCGTACGCGGCGAGATCGGCCATGCGCTGCTCCCGGGTCGAGGCTGTCGAATCGAGTGTAGTCAAGCCCGCGCGCGCAAACATCGGGCGAAACCCGGCGCGGGCCGGCCCGGCGACCGTGCGTCGCCGCACACCGCACGCGTCACGCGACGCCGTCGGGCGGCGCGACCGATTGCTCGATCGCACCGAAGATCGACTTGCCGGCCGGATCGAACATCTCGATGCGCACGGTGTCGCCGTAGCGCATGAATTCCGTCTGCGGCGCGCCGTGCTCGATCGTCTCGAGGCAGCGCTTCTCGGCGATGCAGCAGTAGCCGCGCTTCGCGTCCTTGTTCGATACGGTGCCGGAGCCGACGATCGAGCCCGCGCGCAGATTGCGCGTCTTCGCCGCATGCGCGATCAGCTGGCCGAAATGAAACACCATGTCGGTGCCCGCGTCGGGCTGGCCGACCTTCTTGCCGTTCCAGTGGACGATCATCGGCCGGTGCACGCGGCCGTCGCTCCACGCGTCGCCGAGTTCGTCCGGCGTCACCGCGACCGGCGCGAACGCGGTCGCGGGCTTGCTCTGGAAGAAGCCGAATCCCTTCGCGAGCTCGGCCGGGATCAGGTTGCGCAGCGACACGTCGTTCACGAGCGTGACGAGCCGCACGGCCTTCAACGCCTCGTCCGGCGAGGCGCTCATCGGCACGTCGCCCGTGATCACCGCGACTTCCGCTTCGAAATCGATGCCCCACGCTTCGGACGGACACACGATGTCGTCGCGCGCGCCGAGGAAATCGTCGCTGCCGCCCTGGTACATCAGCGGATCGGTCCAGAACTCGGGCGGCATCTCGGCGCCGCGCGCGCGACGCACGAGCTCGACGTGGTTCACGTACGCGGAGCCGTCCGCCCACTGGAACGCGCGCGGCAGCGGCGCCATGCAGTGAGCGGGATCGAACGGAAACGCGCGGCGCGCGCGGCCGTGATTCAGCGCGTCGTACAGCTCGCGCAGCTGCGGCGCGTAGAACGCCCAGTCGTCGAGGACGCGCTGCAGCGTCGGTGCGATCGTGTCGGCGATCGCCGCGGTGTGCAGGTCGCGCGACACGACGATCAGCTGGCCGTCGCGCGTGCCGTCCTTCAGCGAAGCAAGTTTCATAAGGGAATCTGCCGTTGTGGTGACGATGGAGGGAATCTATTTTACGATGGTGAATCCGCGCGGCGCGGGAGTCTCTCGCGCGCCGCTTCCGTCCCGATCCTTGCCGCGTTCCGCGCCCTGCTTCCATGTCCGCCAGCCCGCTTCCCGACGACGAACTCGCCGATTCCGACACCGACGACGCCGCAGCCGGCGAGCACGGCGAGAAGGTGCGCTCGGGCATCCAGTCGATCGAGGTCGGCTTCCGGCTGCTCGACGTGCTGACGAGCGAGCCGCGCGCGATGATGCTGCGCGATCTCGCGCAGCGCGCGGGCATGAGCCCTGCGAAGGCGCACCGCTATCTCGTGAGCTTCCTGCGGCTCGGCGTCGTGTCGCAGGACCCTGTGTCGGGGCGCTACGAGCTCGGCGGCTTCGCGCTGCAGATGGGGCTCGCGCGGCTCGCGCGCGTCGACGGCGTGAAGCTCGCGCGTATCGCGCTGACCGAATTCCGCGATCGGCTCGACCAGACGGTCGGCATCGCCGTATGGGGCAATCAGGGGCCGACAATCGTGCACTGGATGGAATCGAGCCATCCGGCGAAGGCGTCGCTGAAGCTCGGCGACGTGATGCCGCTGCTCGGCTCCGCGACGGGCCTGCTGTTCGCTGCCTATCTGCCGCGCAGCAAGACCGCCGCGATGCTCGAACGCGAACTCGCCGACACGCGGCGCTCGCCGCATCACGGCGGCCCGCGCACGCTCGACGAGGTCGAAGCGATGCTCGCGGACGTGCGCGCGCACGAGGCCGCGCGCGTCGAAGGCATGCTGCTGCCGACCATTCACGCGTTCTGCATGCCGGTGTTCGATGCGGTCGGCGAACTCGCGCTCGGGATCGTCGCACTCGGCCACGAAGGCACGTTCGACATCGCGTGGGGCGGCGAAATCGACACCGCGCTGCGCGCATGCGCGCGCAAGCTGTCGTACGAACTCGGCTATAGTCCGGTCGCGCGCGACGCCTGATGCGCGCGACGCGCCGCGAACGCGCGGCGCATCCGACGGTCCGACGTGCGATGACGCGCGCGTCGCGCGTCCCAACCCCGTTCCGACTGCCGATGCCGCACGCCGACACCCGTCCTCGTCCCGCTTCGCTCCGCCGCTGGCGGCGCGTGGGCGTTGCGCTCGTCGTCGCGCTCGTGCTGCACGCGCTCGCCGCGCTGTGGCTCGTGCGCAACCGCGAGTCGTTCACGCCGACGCCGCCGGCCGACGTGCCGGTCCAGGTCGAATTGCTGAAAACGCAGCCGATCGAGCGCGCGCCCGCGCCGCAGCCGCCTGCGCATGCAGCGCCGGCC
>NZ_KV786856.1:0-15594 GCF_001806955.1 Burkholderia sp. HMSC10F09 | reverse complement strand
GCTGAGGCGGACCGGGCCGCCCGTTTCGTTGGTGCGGCGCGAACTCAGGGCCGGCGCTGGCCGTGCTCCGGCCCTGGCGCGGGCCGCGCGGCGGCCGGCGTGAACACGCTGCGCAGCCACGCGGCGAGCCGCGCGAAGATGTCGTACGGCTCGTCGACGAAGATTTCCGGTTTCAGCAGCCGCAGGTATTCCATGATCTGCTGCGCTTCCTGCTTCTGGAACGAACCGTGCGAGAGGCCGAGCCGCAACAGCCCGCGCAGTTCGCCGAGCTTGTCGCGCGCGGCGCTGCCGACGCTCATCTCGCACGCGAGCTTCGCTTCGTAGATCCGCTGGCGCAGCGATTCCGCGAGCCGCCAGGCGGGCGTCTGCATCATCTCCTCGAGCGTGCGGATGTCGTGCACCGCGCCCTTGATCTGCGCGGCGAGCGGGTCGACCATCGACGCGTCGGCCTGCGCTTCCGCGACGATCGCCTTCGCCCAGTCGCGGCAGGCCTTCGCGAGTTCGTCCGGCGTCCATTCGGCGCGCGATGCGAACCCGAAACCGTATTCGCCGGCCTGCCGCATCAGGATCGCGACGACATCCGGAAATTCCTTGTCGAGCGTGCGCTTTGCCCAGGCGTACTGGCCGCCTTCGAGCATGCGCTGCACCGCGTGCTCGGTGAGCGGCGTCATGTTGTCGAGCAGCTTTGCGCGCAGGAAGTCCTCGAACGACGGTGTCGCGAAATGCGGGTCGAGTTTCAGCGATACGCGCAGGAACGCATCGTAGTCCTTGCGCAGCGACGCGACGGTGTCGTCCTTCAGGGAAAGGGTGATCTGGCCCATGAATCGTCTCGATGGCGGCCCACGCGCGCGGCGGCCGACGCGGCTGCCGCTGCCGGCGCTGCGTCGACGGGCCGGTTCGTGCGGAGGCCGATGGCGGGTCTTCACCCGCTATATCGACACGTGCGGCGCAAACTTGAGCGCGCGGCGTCGACTGCGCGATCGCGCGGGCCGGCGCGCGGCCGCTAGGCACCCGCCCAGTGCGGCAGCACGACGCCTTGCCAGACGAAGAACACGGCCAGGCCGACCGCGATCGTCACGAGCGGGCGGCGCGTGGTCGCCGATACGAGCACCGCGGCCAGCGCCCCGACGAGCTGCGGGTTGCGCCACGTCAGTTCGGCCGCGCCGCCGTGCGGCGACACCGTCATCGGCACGATGATCGCGGTCAGCACGGTGACGGGGACGAAGGCGAGCGCCGTGCGCACGAGCGGCGGGAAGGTCAGCCGTTCGCCGAACAGGAACAGCGTCGTGCGGATCGCGTAGGTAATGACGGCCATCCCGAGGATCAGCAGCGCGTAGCTCACGATGCGGCCTCCGAGCGCGTGCCGGCCTGCGCGCGCTCGTGCCGCAGCGTCAGCAGCACGCCGATCGCGACGCCGACCGCGACAGCGCCGAGCAGTCCGAGCTTGTACGGCCATCCTTGCCAGAAATACGCGAGCGTGCCGGCCGTTGCGGCCGCCGCGAGATAGCGCAGCGTGCCGAGCTGCGGGACGACGATCGCGATGAAGGTCGCCGCCATCGCGAAGTCGAGGCCGAGCGACTGCAGGCCCGGGAACGCGGCGCCGAAGCCGATGCCCGCGAGCGTCCATATCTGCCAGTTCAGGTACATCGCGAGCCCGGAACCGAAGAAGTAGTGGGGGCCGATCGTGCCGGGCGGGAAATGCCGGTAGTGCGCGTACGCGACGGCGAACACTTCGTCGGTCATCAGCGCGCCGAGCGTCGCGCGCCAGCGCAACGGCAGATGCGCGACGTACGGCGCGAGCGTCGCGCTATAGAGCAGATGGCGCAGGTTCACGATGAACGTCGTCGCGAGCACGACGACGAAGCTCGCGCTGCCGGCGATCAGGCCGAGCGCGATGAACTGCGCGGAGCCGGCGAAGACGGCGAGCGACATCAGCGCGCCATGCCAGGCGGCGAGCGGGCCGCCGCTGACCAGCGTGCCGAAGATCACGCCGAACGGCGCGGCGCCGATCATCATCGGGATCGTGTCGCGCGCGCCGTCGAGCCATTCGTTGAGCGGCCGGCGTGCGGCCGGGCGCGGTGTCGGGGATGCGGGTGGTGTCTCCATGTCGGCGAGAATAGCGGTCGTGCGCGCGGCCGGCTTGTACGTTCTTGCGCCGCCGCGCTCGCGCGGGCGCGCAACGGTCGTGCCCGCGGCTGCCGACCCATGCAAGCGTAGAGAGGCGATGCGGCCGGCCGCGCGTCTACCGCGCCTGCCAGCGTCCCGGCGGCACGCCGAACATCCGCTTGAAATGCCGCGTGAAGTGGCTCTGGTCGACGAAACCGCTGGCGGCCGCGACGTCGGCGACCGGCACGCCCGCGCGCAGCGGCGCGAGGGCGCGCTGCAGCCGCAGCTGGTTGCGCCACGCATGCGGCGGCATCCCGGTCGCGCGCGTGAACAGGCGCGCCGCGTGAAACGGCGACAGCCCCGCCGCCTGTGCGACCTCGTCGAGCGTGACGGTGGCGGTCAAATCGGCCGCGAGCCGCTCGCGCATCACCTCGACGCGCGGTTCGTCGGCGGCGAGCGGGGCGGGGCGCGGCCGCGTGTCCGCGTGCCGCACGATCAGCGTCGACAGCGCGTCGAGCATCGCCGTTTCCGCGGCGAGCGGATCGTAGGCGCGTGCCGCGTGGGGCGGCCGTACGTCGGTGTCCTCGCTGTAGCCGGCCCATGCGTCGCGCGCACGCGCGGCTGCCGTGCTGCCGGCTTCCATCATCCGGTGCGCGCGCGCGAGGCGCGCGGCGAGATCGGCATCGCGGATCACGTCGGGCGGGAACCACGGCGCATTCTGCGGGCGGCCGACGATCGCATCGGCGAGCGAGCGGATGAAGTCGACCGGCACGTAGCTCACGCGATAGCGCCACCCTTCGTCCGCGCCGCGCGAGCCCGTATGCACTTCGCCGGGATTGATGACGGGGATGGTGCCCGCTTCCGCGACGTAGCCGCTGCCGCGATAGGTGAAGCGCTCCGCGCCTTCGAGGATGACGGGGATCGTGTAGGCGTCGTGCCAGTGCGGCGCGAACGCATGGTCGCGATAGGTTGCGGTGACGAGATCGGCGTCCGGCAGCAGCGGCGTACGCCAGTAGCGGGCGGAGTCTCGAAGGCGGCGATCGGCCATGGTCGTGCTCGGCGCGCAGCGTTCGATTCGGCGGCGGATCGAGCGCGCGCGATGCGCTTACTTGAGCGGAATCGTCGTGCCCGGCGGCACCGGCACCGCGGTGACCGCATTCTTCGGGCTGCCGCTGACGATGCGATCGCTGTAGGTCAGATACACGAGCGTATTGCGCTTCTTGTCGACGACGCGCACGACATGCAGCGTCTTGAAGATGAACGACATGCGCTCGCTGAACACGTCGGTCTGCTGCTTCAGCGGTTCCTTGAAGCTGATCGGGCCGACCTGCCGGCAGGCGATCGACGCTTCGCTCGGATCCTCGGCGATGCCGAGCGAGCCCTTGATGCCGCCCGTGCGGGCGCGCGACACGTAGCACGTGACACCGGCGACGCCCGGATCGTCGTACGCTTCGACGACCACGCGGTCGGAGCCCGTCACGCGGAAATGGGTGTTCACGCTGCCGACTTCCTCCGCATGCGCGAACGGCGCGGCGGCGCAGCAGGCGAGCAGGGTAGCGGACACGACGGAAAGGAGACGGGGCTTCATCGACTGAACCGGAGGCGAATGCGGGACAGAAACTCTAGCATGCGCTGCGGATGCGATGGCGGGGCCGGAAAAACAAAAGGCCCGTCGAATGACGGGCCTTTCGCTGTCTGGCTCCCCGACCTGGGCTCGAACCAGGGACCTACGGATTAACAGTCCGGCGCTCTACCGACTGAGCTATCGGGGAATAAATCGGTTATCTGCGTTTGCGTCGCCATCGAAAAACCCGCTTGCTGCAACGGGCCTTTGGCGTTTTTGGCTCCCCGACCTGGGCTCGAACCAGGGACCTACGGATTAACAGTCCGGCGCTCTACCGACTGAGCTATCGGGGAACAAACAGCAGAGAAACGAGATTGTATGGACTGTTGGCTAGGCTGTCAACAGTTTCGAGCGGCTGCGTACTAAAAATTTTTTTGCGGCCGCCGTTCGATCAGCGCTCGAGCAGGTGCAGCTTGTCCTGCACGTCCTTCCACTCGTCCGCGTCGGCCGGTGCCGGCTTCGTCTTCGTGATCGACGGCCAGACCTTCGCGAGTTCCGCGTTCAGCGCGGTGAACTGTTGCTGGTCGCCCGGAACGTCTTCTTCGGCATAGATCGCATTGGTCGGGCACTCGGCGACGCACACGGCGCAGTCGATGCACTCGTCCGGATCGATGGCGAGAAAGTTGGGACCTTCACGGAAGCAATCCACCGGGCACACATCCACGCAATCCGTGTATTTGCACTTGATGCAGCCTTCGGTCACAACGTGAGTCATTAAAACGCTCCTGCTTGGCGGTGTCGGTATATATGGGGTGGCGTTGACGCCAAAAGCGGCATTGTAACTGATGCGCAAAACCCGCATCGCGTGCTCGGCTTTCCCGCTTATACCGTTTCGTGATTAGTTTATGGGGCGCAGCGCGCGCCGGCGGTTTCGCGATGGTCCGGCACGCATTCGGGTAACATGGCCGGCAGACCGGGCGGCGCGCGGTGCGCCGGCACTGGTCACGATACTGGCGGTGCCGTCATCATGATCATCACTTCGCTGCTCGACACGGATCTCTACAAATTCACGATGATGCAGGTCGTCCTGCATCACTTCCCGGCCGCAAGCGTCGAATACCGCTTCAAGTGCCGCACGCCCGGCGTCGACCTCGTGCCGTACATCGACGAGATTCGCGACGAGGTGCGCGGGCTGTGTGCGCTGCGCTTCACGGACGTCGAACTCGACTATCTGCGGCGGATGCGCTTCATCAAGAGCGATTTCGTCGACTTCCTCGCGCTGTTCCATCTGAACGAGAAATACATTTCGATCACGCCGTCGCCGAAGGGCAACGGCGAGATCGACATCGAGATCAAGGGGCCGTGGCTGCACACGATCCTGTTCGAGATTCCGGTGCTCGCGATCGTCAACGAAGTCTATTTCCGCAACACGCAGCGCGAGCCCGACTATCGCGAGGGCCGCGAGCGGCTGCGCGAGAAGATCAAGCTGCTCGGCGCGAAGCCCGAATTCGCCGATTGCAAGATCGCCGACTACGGCACGCGCCGGCGCTTCTCGAAGGTCTGGCACGAGGAGGTCGCGCTCACGCTGCGCGACGGGCTCGGCGCGCAGTTCGCGGGCACGAGCAACGTCTACTACGCGATGAAGCACGGGCTCACGCCGCTCGGCACGATGGCGCACGAATACCTGCAGGCGTGCCAGGCGCTCGGCCCGCGGCTGCGCGACTCGCAGACCTACGGCTTCGAGATGTGGGCGAAGGAATATCGCGGCGACCTCGGGATCGCGCTGTCGGACGTCTACGGCATGGACGCGTTCCTGAACGACTTCGACATGTACTTCTGCAAGCTGTTCGACGGTGCGCGTCACGATTCGGGCGACCCGTTCGAGTGGGGCGAGCGGATGATCCGTCATTACGACGCCAACCGCTGCGACCCGCGCACGAAGGTGCTCGTGTTCTCGGACGCGCTCGACATCCCGAAGGTGATGCAGCTGTACGAGCGCTTCCGCGGCCGCTGCAAGCTCGCGTTCGGCGTCGGCACGAACCTGACCAACGATCTCGGCTACGTGCCGCTGCAGATCGTGATCAAGATGGTCCGCTGCAACGGGCAGCCGGTCGCGAAGCTGTCCGATTCGCCGGGCAAGAGCATGTGCGACGACAAGGCCTATCTCGCGTATCTGCGCCAGGTGTTCGGCATCGCGCAGCCGGCCGACGAGGACGCGGCGTCGTGAGCGCCCGCCGCACGGCCGAAGGTGCGTGCGCGAAGAGGCGGCCGGTATAATCCGGCCGGTATCGAACGCCAACGTCACGAGGACGCTTCATGGACACTTCCGCTGCCCGTCGCCACATCCTCGCGCGCATCCGTGCGGCGCAGGGCCGCGCGGCCGAGCCGGATGCGGCGGAACGCGAGGGCGTCGCCGACTACCTCGCGCGTCATCCGCAAGGGCCGCGTCCGCCGGTGCCCGACGATCTCGTCGCGGCCTTCATGCAGGAAGCGGTCGCGATGGCGACGACCGTCGACGAAGTCGGCTCGCTCGCCGACGTGCCGGCGGCCGTCGCGCGTTATCTGTCCGCGCAGCAACTGCCGATGCGCGCCATTGCCTGGCGCACGCTGGCCGATCTCGACTGGGCGGCGGCCGGGCTGTCGGTCGAATGCCGCAAGCCGGTCGACGGCGATCTCGTCGGGTTGACCGGCTGCTTTTGCGCGACGGCCGAAACGGGCTCGCTCGTGCTGCTGTCCGGCCCCGACACCTACGCCTCCGCGGGGTTGCTGCCGGAAACGCATATCGCGATCGTCCCTGCATCGCGGATCGTCGCCGGCCATGAAGACGCCTTCGCGCTGATTCGCGCCGAGCGCGGCGAATTGCCGCGCGCGGTCAACTTCGTGTCGGGTCCGTCGCGCACCGGCGACATCGAACAAACCATCGTGCTCGGCGCACACGGCCCGTATCGCGTCCATGCGATCGTCGTACGCGGCGCGTGACGCGTTCGCCGGCACCGAACAACCACAAGGAAGACTCCGCATGAAACGACATGCCGCGTGGGCGGGCATGGCGTCGGGGGCTGCGCTCGGCGCGGCGCCCGCGTTCGCTTCGGCCGCGACACTCGACGGCGCCACGCTGTCCGCACTCTGGGGCATCCCGTTCGCCGGGATCCTGCTGTCCATCGCGTTGTTCCCGCTCGTTGCACCGGCGTTCTGGCATCACCATTTCGGCAAGATCGCCGCCGCGTGGGCGGTTGTGTTCCTCGTGCCGTTCGCGTTCGCGTTCGGTGCGGGCACCGCGTTCGGCACGCTCGTGCATGCGCTGCTCGAGGAATACGTGCCGTTCATCGTGCTGTTGACCGCGCTTTACACGGTCGCCGGCGGCATCTGCGTGAACGGCAATCTGCACGGCACGCCGAAGCTCAATACCGCGATCCTCGCGCTGGGCACGCTGCTCGCGAGCGTGATGGGCACGACCGGCGCCGCGATGCTGCTGATCCGGCCGCTGCTGCGCGCCAACGACAACCGCAAGCACGTCGTGCACGTCGTGATCTTCTTCATCTTCCTCGTCGCGAATGCGGGCGGTTCGCTGTCGCCGCTCGGCGATCCGCCGCTGTTCCTCGGCTTCCTGAACGGCGTCGGCTTCTTCTGGACGACGGTGCATCTGGCGCTGCCGATGCTGTTCATCTGCGCGGTGCTGCTCGCGCTGTTCTTCACGCTCGATACCTACTTCTACCGGAAAGGCGGCGAGGAGCGGCCGGCCGCGCTCGATCCCACGCCCGACGGCGGCGCGCTGTCGATCGACGGCAAGATCAACTTCGTGCTGCTGGCGGCCGTGGTCGGCCTCGTGCTGATGAGCGGGATCTGGAAACCGGGGATCGCGTTCGACGTATGGGGCACGCACGTCGCGCTGCAGAACCTCGTGCGCGACGTCGCGCTGATCGGCGTGACGCTCGCGTCGCTCGCGCTGACGCCGCGTTCCGCGCGCGAAGGCAACGCGTTCAACTGGGCGCCGATCGAGGAAGTCGCGAAGCTGTTCGCGGGCATCTTCGTGACGATTGCGCCGGTGATCGTGATTCTGCGCGCGGGCGCCGACGGTGCGTTCGCGCCGATCGTCCATCTCGTCACGGCACCGGACGGCAAGCCGATCGACGCAATGTATTTCTGGGCGACCGGCCTGCTGTCGTCGTTCCTCGACAACGCGCCCACCTATCTCGTGTTCTTCAACCTGGCGGGCGGCGACGCCCAGGCGCTGATGACGACCGGCGCGACGACGCTCGCGGCGATTTCCGCCGGAGCGGTGTTCATGGGCGCGAACAGCTACATCGGCAATGCGCCGAACTTCATGGTGAAGGCGATCGCGGAGTCGCGCGGCGTGAAGATGCCGAGCTTTTTCGCGTATCTCGGCTGGGCGGTCGCGATACTCGCGCCGGTGTTCCTGCTGACGTCGTGGATCTTCTTCACGGCGTAAGCTGACGATTTTCAACCTCACGCGGGCGGCTCCGGCGGCGCATGTCGCGTCGCGCGCCGTCCGCCGCATGCGGAGATGGCGATGCAGAAGATCCTCGTCGCGCGTCCGATCTTTCCGGACGTGATCGAACGGCTCAAGCAGTATTTCGACGTCGACTGGAACAACGGCGATGCACTCGCACCCGACGCGCTCGCCGCGCGGCTCGCCGACAAGGACGGCGCGCTGACGGCCGGCGATCCGGTCGGCGCATCGACGCTGGCGGCGGCGCCGCGCTTGCGCGTCGTGTCGAACATGGCGGTCGGCTACAACAATTTCGACATGGCCGCGTTCAACGCGGCGAACGTGCTCGCGACGAACACGCCCGACGTGCTGAACGAGTCGACGGCCGATTTCGGCTGGGCGCTGATGATGGCCGCTGCGCGGCGGATCGCCGAATCCGAGCACTGGCTGCGTGCCGGCCACTGGCAGAAGTGGGCCTACGACGGCTTTCTCGGCAGCGACATCTACGGGTCGACGCTCGGCGTGATCGGCATGGGCCGCATCGGCCAGGCGCTCGCGCGTCGCGCGCGCGGCTTCGGGATGCAGGTGATCTACCACAACCGGTCGCGCGTCGCGCCCGAGATCGAGGCGGAGCTCGGCGCGGAGTACGTGTCGAAGGACGCGCTGCTTGCGCGTGCCGATCACGTCGTGCTCGTGCTGCCGTATACGAAGGAAAACCACCACACGATCGGCGCGGCCGAGCTCGCGAAGATGAAGCCGACCGCGACGCTGACCAACATCGCGCGCGGCGGGATCGTCGACGACGCGGCGCTCGCGGCCGCGCTGCGCAACGGCACGATCGCGGCGGCCGGCCTCGACGTCTACGAAGGCGAGCCGAACGTGCATCCGGCGCTGCTCGAAGTGCCGAACGTCGTGCTGACGCCGCACATCGCGAGCGCAACGGAAAAGACGCGCCGCGCGATGGCGAACCTCGCGGCCGACAACCTGATCGCCGCGCTCGGCGAAGGGCCGCGTGCGGGGCAGCCGCCGAATCCGATCAACCCGGACGTGATCGGGAAGCCGCGCGCATGACGATCGCGTTGCTGGTAACCGCGCTCGTCGTGCTGGCCGTCGCGCTGGCGGTGGCGGTCGTCGCGCTGGTGCGCGGCGGCGGCCGCCACGACGACGCGGCCGTGCTCGGCGACCAGATCGAGGATGCGGCGCACGCACAGGCGCGCGCACTGGAGCGGCTCGAACGCGAGCTGCGCGGCGAGATCGTCGAGAGCGCACGCGGCGCGCGCACCGAACTGGGCGGCAGTTTCGCGCAGTTTCAGCAGACGCTCGCGGCGCAACTGACGAGCGTCGCGACCGTGCAGAACAACCAGATCGAAGGATTCGCGCAGCAGCTCGCGACGCTGGTCGCCGGCAACGCGCAGCAGTTCGACGCGATGCGCGACAGCATGTTGCGTCACGCGCAGCAGGCGCGCGAAGAGCAGACGGCGGCGCTCCGGGTGTTCGGCGACACGTTGCATCGGCAACTGACGCAGCTGACCGAAGCGAACGATCGACGGATCGGCGAAGTGCGCGCGACGCTCGAGCAGCGGCTCAAGGACATCGAAACCAACAACGCGGCGAAACTCGACGAGATGCGCCGCGTCGTCGACGAGAAGCTGCACGCGACGCTCGAGCAGCGGCTCGGCGAATCGTTCAAGCTCGTGTCCGACCGGCTCGAGCAGGTGCATCGCGGCCTCGGCGAGATGCAGACGCTCGCGGCCGGCGTCGGCGATCTGAAGAAGGTGCTGACCAACGTGAAGACGCGCGGCACCTGGGGCGAAGTGCAGCTCGAGGCGCTGCTCGAACAGATGCTGACGCCCGATCAGTATGCGAAGAACGTCGCGACGGTGCCGAAGAGCACGGAGCGCGTCGAGTTCGCGATCCGGCTGCCGGGGCGCGAAGCGGGCGTGCGCGATGCGCCGCCCGTCTGGCTGCCGATCGACGCGAAATTCCCGCGCGAGGATTACGAGCGGCTGATCGATGCGCAGGAGCGTGCGGATGCGGTTGCGGTCGAAGACGCGGCGCGCGCGCTCGAGGCCCGCGTGCGGCTCGAGGCGCGGACGATCGCGGAGAAGTACGTCGCGCCGCCGTACACGACCGATTTCGCGCTGCTGTTCCTGCCGACCGAAGGGTTGTACGCGGAGATTCTGCGTCGTCCGGGCCTGACCGATCTGTTGCAGCGCGACTATCGCGTGACGGTGGCGGGCCCGACCACGCTGACCGCGTTGCTCAACAGCCTGCAGATGGGGTTCCGCACGCTCGCGATCGAGCAGCGCTCGAGCGAAGTGTGGCAGGGGCTCGGCGCGGTGAAGACGGAGTTCGGCAAGTTCGGCGACGTGCTCGCACGCACGAAGTCGCAGCTCGAGACGGTCACGCGCTCGATCGAGGCGGCCGAGCAGCGCACGCGCGTGATGAACCGCAAGCTGAAGCAGGTCGAGGCGCTGCCCGGCGATGCGGCAGCCGGGCTGCTCGGCGCGGAAGCGGCGGACGGCGCCGACGCCGACGAGACCTGAGCGCGTATCGGCGCACGCCGGTGCTGGTGCGGCGCCTGCCCATGAGACACGCCCGAGCCGATTTGCACCGGCTCGGGCGTTTTACTTTCGGCGCTCGAATCGAACGGGCGAACGCCGCCTAGCGTGCGGCGAGCGCGCCGAGCGCATCGCCCGTCACGCGCACGATGCGCCAGTCGGGCAGCACGGTCGCGCCCATCTTCTCGTAGAAGTCGATCGCGTGCTGGTTCCAGTCGAGCACCGACCATTCGAAGCGGCCGCAGCGGCGCTCGACCGCCAGCGCCGCGAGCTGCCTGAGCATTGCGGTGCCGAGCCCGGTGCCGCGCTGCGACGGCTGCACGTAGAGATCCTCGAGATAGAGGCCGCGACGGCCGAGGAACGTCGAGTAGTTATGGAAGAACAGCGCATACGCGACGATCGCGCCGTCGCGCTCGGCGACGAGCGCTTCGGCGGCCGGATGCGCGCCGAACAGGGCATCCGCCAGATCGGCCTCGGTCGCGACGAACAGGTGCGCGAGCTTTTCGAATTCGGCGAGTTCGCGCATCAGCGCGAGGATCGCGCCGACGTCGCGCGCGTCGGCCGCGCGGATCAGCGGCGTGTCGCTCACGCTTCCTCCGGCGGGTCGGACAGCACGATCTCGATGCCGCCGAAGCGCGATGCGACCCAGTTGTACGCGTGGCACGCGATCCATAGCAGCACGAAGCCGAGGATGGCGTTCAGCAACAGCGCGCTCAGGATCGTGCTCAGTTCGACCATCCCGTAGCGCACGTACGCGACGAGGATGCCGAGCAGCACGATCGGCACGCTGAACGTCAGATAGACGAGGATCAGCGCTTTCGCGGTCTGCCCCGCGGCGATCGACGAGATTTGTTTCTTCATGTGCAGAATGCCCCCGTAGAGAGATACCGATAGTTGGATTCAGAGTCAGATCAGGCTGCCGAACGGCAGGATGTCGACCGGGGCGCCCGCGTCGACTGCCGCGGCATCGTGGCCCAGGACGATGAAACAGTTGGCGGCCGCGAGGCCGCTCAGCGATGCGGAGCTCTGCGAGCCGGCCGGTGCGACGTGCCAGCGCCCGTCCGCTGCGCGCGTCGCGATGCCGCGCAGATATTCGGTGCGGCCCGCGCGCTTTTTCAGCGCTTGCGCGGTGTACGCGGTGTACATCGCCGGCGGCGGCACGCAGGCGCCCGCGAGCGTCAGCAGCGCCGCGCGCACGATCGCGTCGAAGGTGACCGCGGAGGCGACGGGATTGCCGGGCAGCCCGAAGAACAGCGCGTGGCCCGGTGCGCCGTCGCCGCGCGCGAGCGTGCCGACGGCGAGCGGCCGGCCCGGGCGCAGCGCGAGGCTCGTGAACGTGACTTCGCCGAGCCGCGCCATCACGTCGCGCGTGAAATCCGCTTCGCCGACCGACACGCCGCCCGACGTGATCACCGCGTCGGCATCGCGCGCGACCGCGTCGCGCAATGCTGCTTCGAGCGCGGCCGGATCGTCGCGGACGATGCCGAGATCGAGCACGTCGACGTGCAACTGTTCGAGCATCGCAATCAGCATCGCGCGATTGCTGTCGTAGAGCGCCCCGCGTTCGAGCGCGGCGCCCGGCTCGCGCAATTCGTCGCCGGTCGAAAACACCGCGACGCGCACGCGGCGTCGCACCGTCACGTGCGCGATGCCCAACGACGCGAGCAGGCCGATGTCGGTGGCGCGCAGGATGCGGCCCGCCGCGAGCGCGCATGCACCGCGTGCGAGATCCTCGCCGGCCTTGCGGCAGTTCGCGCCGCGCGCGATTTCGCGTGCGGCGAAGCGGATTCCGTCGTCGTCGACATGCACGCGTTCCTGCGGAATCACGGTGTCGCATCCGGCCGGCATCGGCGCACCCGTCATGATGCGTACGCATGCGCCGGCCGGCACGGCGCCGTCGAACGGATGGCCGGCGAGCGCGGCGCCGACGACGCGCATCGCGACGTCGCCGTGCGCCGACGCGCACGCACCGCCGTCGAACGCATAGCCGTCCATCGCCGAATTGTCGTACGCGGGAATGTCGAACGGTGCGCGCACGTCGGCGGCGAGCACGCGATGAAGCGCGTCGCGCAACGGCACGGATTCGCTGGCGGCGACCGGTGTCGCGAAACGGCAGGCGAGCGCCTGCGCGTCGGCGAGCGACAGCGGCAGGTCGGAATCGGGTGCGGCTCGGGGAGCGGGCGAGGGTTGCGTGATCATCGTCGGACTGCGCCGCAAGGCGTACAGGGTTCGTGGCCGGAGGCGCGAGTAGTGTGCGTGGCGCGGTCGCGAGCGGCGGGGCGGCGCGCGGGAACGGCGGCGCCGGCGCCGTCAGCGGCGGGCTAGCGCGGCGAGTTCCTGCCAGGAGTTGGCATTGTAAAACGCACGCTCGTCATGAAACTCGACTTCGGTCGTCTTGTGGCGCGCGTACCACGCACGCACCTTGCGATCGCCGGCCGCGAGCCGCGCGGCGAGATCGACGGCCAGCGACGTGCGCAGCAGCGCGAACGTCGGCTGCGGCGAGCGTGCACCTTGGGCGTCGACGCTGACCGCCATCGCGATGTCCGCATGCTGCGCATCGAGCGCCGCGTGCAGCGCCGCGACGAGATCGGCGGGCAGATACGGGGAATCGCACGGCGCACACGCGACGAGCGGCGCGCTCGCGGCGCGCATGCCGGCCAGCAGCCCGGCGAGCGGGCCGGGGAAGTCGGCCGTGTCGTCGGGCACGACGCGCGCACCGAACGGCGCGCCGAGCGTCGCGTAGCGATCGAGATGGCGATTCGCGCTGATCAGCACCTCGTCGACCTGCGGGGCGAGCCGGCGCAGCACGTGCAGCGCGAGCGGCGCATCGTCGAGCTGTTGCAGCCCCTTGTCGACGCCGTCCATGCGGGTCGCGCGGCCGCCGGCGAGCAGCAGGCCGGCGATCGGGGGGCGGGCGGAGGAAGCGGACATCGTGCAAAGCGACGGCCCGTTCAGCCGCCGATGTACGACATCTCGACGCGCTTGCGCGCGCCGTCGGCCGCGTCCGCCGCGGCGGCGCTGCCGCGCAGCTGCGAGTAGCGGTCGGTGCGTGCATGCCAGATGCGCGCGATCGCGGTCGCGATCTCGGCGTCGGTCGCGCCGCCGCGCACGAGCGCACGCAGATCGTGGCCGCTCGACGCGAACAGGCACAGGTAGAGCTTGCCTTCGGTCGACAGCCGCGCGCGCGTGCAGTCGCCGCAGAACGCCTGCGTGACGCTCGAGATCACGCCGATTTCGCCGCTGCCGTCCGCGTAGCCCCAGCGCTGCGCGGTTTCGGCGGCCGTATGCGGCTCGAGCGGCACGAGCGGGAAGCGCTCGGCGATCCGCGCGACGACGTCGGCCGACGGCAGCACCTCGGTCATGTTCCAGCCGTTCGACGTGCCGACGTCCATGTATTCGATGAAGCGCAGGATCACGCCGGTGCCGCGAAAGCGCTCGGCCATCGGCAGGATCTCGGTGTCGTTCGTGCCGCGCTTCACGACCATGTTGACCTTCACGGGCGCGAGCCCTGCGGCCTGCGCGGCGAAGATGCCGTCGAGCACGTCGGCGCTCGCGAAGTCCGCGTCGTTCATCCGTTTGAACAGCGCATCGTCGAGCGCGTCGAGGCTGACCGTCACGCGCGTGAGGCCGGCGTCCTTCAGCGCGCGCGCCTTGCGTGCCAGCAGCGACCCGTTGGTCGTCAGCGTGAGGTCGAGCGGGCGGCCGTCGCGCGTGGTCAGGCGTGCGAGCCGCTCGATCAGGAACTCGAGATTCTTGCGCAGCAGCGGCTCGCCGCCGGTGATGCGAATCTTTTCGACGCCGTGCGCGACGAAGATCCGCGCGACGCGCTCGATCTCCTCGTGCGTGAGCAGCGCGCTGTGCGGCAGGAACGGATAGTCCTTGCCGAAGACCTCGCGTGGCATGCAGTACACGCAGCGGAAGTTGCAGCGATCCGTCACCGAGATGCGCAGGTCGCGCAGCGGCCGGCCGAACGTGTCGGCGAGCGTGCCGTCCGGCGCGTGCGGCACGCCGGAAACGTCCGGCACGCCGCTGACGTCGGCGAGAGGAATGATGCGTCGGGACATGTTGAAAGATAGGCGAACCAAGCCTGTATTTTAGCCGTAAGCCGCGCGCCGGGCCGCGTGAGCGGAAACCCGTAGCGCGGATGTGAAAAAGCCCGCTGGCGGGCGGGCTTTTCCGGGACGGACGATGCGTCGCTTAGCGGTGCGTCGTCTCGACCTGCTGCATCGGCGTCGTGTCGACCGGCGGCAGCGGCTTGCGCTCGCGCGGCGTGCGCACCGGGCGCGGCAGACGCGATGCGGCTTCCTGCGCCGCACGCAGCTTCTCCGCGTCGGTATTCACCCACACGAGGCCCGCCTGCTGCAGCACGGCTTCCAGGCTCGCCGAAGCGGGCGCGGCGGACGGCTGGGCGACGGCGGCTGCCGGAGCCGCAGCCGGTACCGGAGCCGCGACCGGTTCGACCGGTGCTGCTTCGACCGGCGCCGGTGCGGCAGCCGGTGCCGCCGGTGCGGCCGATACTGCCGGTGCCGCCACGGCCGGCGCTGCCTCGGCAACGACTGCCGTGTCGGCCGGCTGCACGTCGACGGCAACCGGCGCTTCCACGCCGGCCGGCACTTCGAACGCGTCGGTCGGCGAAACGGCGAGCGCAACGGGGCCCGCTTCGACGTCGGCGGCCGGTGCGACGACCGGGGCCGGTGCCGCAGCCGGTGCGGCGGCGACGACCGGTTCCGCGACGGCGACGGAGTCACTTTCGGCATGTGCCGGAGCCGTCGGCGTATCGACCGCGACCGATTCGGCACGCTGTTCGACGACCGTCTCGGCGACGATCACACCGGCCGCAGCGGCTGCCGCGACGGTAGCCGGCGCGTTCGCGTGGGCCGGCTCGGCGGCCGCCGGCGCTTCGTGCGCCGCCG
>NZ_KV786855.1:0-2236 GCF_001806955.1 Burkholderia sp. HMSC10F09 | reverse complement strand
CGGCGTCGGCGCGCGGCGGCCGATGCGGCGGCCTTTGCCGTGCGCCGGCGGCCGACAGACGGTTACGAAATTTACATCTTTCCGGCCGCGCCAGCGCATCCGCGACGCCGCCGCGCGCCGCCGCATGCCGTCGCGCGCGGCACGTAAGCGCGACACGTGCCGGTACAATGCAGCGATTCGCGCGACGCCGGACGGCCGCGACAACAACAGACGACACGACAGGAGACGCATCACGATGGCTTCAACGGACAGCATCCCGCAGGCGCCGGCCCGATCCTCGCTGATCGACGCCGGCACGATTTCGGCCCGCCTCGACCGGCTGCCGCCGACGCGCAGCGTGTGGAAGCTCGTCGTGCTGCTGAGCCTCGGCTTCTTCTTCGAACTCTACGATCTGCTGTACAGCGGCTACGTCGCGCCCGGTCTCGTGAAAAGCGGGATCCTCAGCGCGACGACGCACGGGCTGTTCGGCACGACGGGCGTCGCGAGCTTCATCGCCGCGCTGTTTTCGGGGCTGTTCGTCGGCACGATCGCCTGCGGCTTTCTCGCCGATCGCTTCGGCCGCCGCGCGATCTTCACGTGGTCGCTGCTGTGGTACACGGCCGCGAACGTCGTGATGGCGTTCCAGGACACCGCGACGGGGCTGAATTTCTGGCGCTTCGTCGTCGGCCTGGGCCTCGGCGTCGAGATGGTGACGATCGGCACGTACATCTCCGAGCTCGTGCCGAAGCAGATTCGCGGTCGCGCGTTCGCGTGCGAGCAGGCGGTCGGTTTCGTCGCCGTGCCGGTGGTCGCGTTCCTCGCGTATCTGCTCGTGCCGCGCGCGCCGTTCGGCCTCGACGGCTGGCGCTGGGTCGTGCTGATCGGCGCGCACGGTGCGATCTTCGTCTGGTGGATTCGCCGCGAACTGCCGGAAAGCCCGCGCTGGCTCGCGCAGCAGGGCCGGCTCGACGAAGCCGATCGCGTGATGCGTGCGCTCGAAGCGAAGGTCGAGGCCGAATACGGGCGGCCGCTGCCGGCGCCCGCCCCGGCGGAGCCGGTTGCCGAACGCGGCAGCTTCCGCGACATGTGGGTGCCGCCGTATCGTAGCCGCACGATCATGATGACGATCTTCAACGTGTTCCAGACGGTCGGCTTCTACGGGTTCGCGAACTGGGTGCCGACGCTGCTGATCAAGCAGGGGATCACGATCACGTCGAGCCTGATGTATTCGAGCGTGATCGCGCTCGCCGCGCCGATCGGCCCGCTGATCGGGCTCGTGATCGCGGACCGCTTCGAGCGCAAGTCGGTGATCGTCGCGATGGCGGCGACGGTGCTCGTCTGCGGGCTGCTGTTCAGCCAGACGACGATCGGCGCGCTGCTGATCGTGCTCGGCATCGGCCTGACGCTCGCGAGCAACATCATGTCGTACAGCTTCCATGCGTATCAGGCCGAGCTGTTCCCGACGTCGATCCGTGCGCGCGCGGTCGGCTTCGTCTACTCGTGGAGCCGCTTCTCGGCGATTTTCTCGTCGTTCGTGATTGCCGCGGTGCTCAAGGGCTTCGGCACGGTCGGCGTGTTCGCGTTCATTGCGGGCGCGATGGCGATCGTGATGGCCGCGATCGGCATCATGGGGCCGCGCACGAAGGGCATCGCGCTCGAAGCGATCTCGCGATGAGACGGTGCGCGCGGCACGGTCACGCGTTGAAACAACCGTAACGAAACGCAAATCCGCGGCGAAACGGGCGCCGCGTCGCTGCCGATTTCGCCGTGCACGCGTAGAATCGTAGCCCTGACGACTCATTAGCTCACCATCGGACCGGGCGCGCGGCATCGGCGCACGGCTTCCGCCGCGAAGAGGCGTCGACATCGCGCGCATTGCGTCGCGCCGACCGTCTCGATGGCTTTTCGCGCAATGCGTGCCGCTCGCCCTGCGCGAGCGCCGCCCCGGCCGATGGTCAACGACCGCATGATGCTTTCCGACCTGACGCGGCGAGTCGCTCGACCGCGTCGCCGTACCCTCGCAGTGGCCGCCTGCATGTGGCTCGCTGCCGTCCCGTCCCTGTCCGTCGTCGCGCCGTCTGCCACGTGGGCTGCGTCCGATACGCCGTCGTCCGCGACGGCGGGATCGTCGCCGGCCGCTTCGGCGGCGCCCGCGGCTTCGCGTCCCCATTCCGAAAGCGGAGCGTCCGGTGCGTCGGCCGCTTCGGCCGCGCCCGCAGCTTCGCGTCCGCATGCGGCAAGCGGTGCATCGGCGGCC
>NZ_KV786854.1:0-3140 GCF_001806955.1 Burkholderia sp. HMSC10F09 | reverse complement strand
CGCCGGTGCAACCGGCGGCGCCGGCGGCGCGGCGACGACGCCGTCCGGCGGCGGCACCGTGTCGGCCGGGCTGAGCGGCAGTTCCAACGGCGGGGCGGCCGCGGGCGGCACGGGCAACCTGCTGTCGCCGGTGACGAACCTGCTCGGCGGTCTGCTGGGCGGCACGAAGAAGTAACGCGGTACGCACTAGAACCAAAGGCCAATGGCCGGGCACACATCATTCCAAAGCCCGGCCGACGGCCGGCGTCACCCGCCGCGCGGGGACGCCGGCCCCCATCCTGACGAGGATCCGATCATGAATTCCACGCTCGACGGCATCGCCGCGGTCCAGGACCGCCCGCCCCGTTCCGCCACCCCGTTCCGCGCCGGCCTGCTGGGCATCGCGGCCGGCCTCTTCGCGCTCTGGATCACGCGCGATCGTCCCGACCTCGACGCGGCGACCCGCGCGGTCGTCGCGAGCCTGTCGATCATCGGCACGATCGCGTTGTACGAATTGCTGATTTCCCGTGTCTATCTGCGCCCGAGCGCGGGGCTGTCGCGCCAGGCCGTGCGGCCGCTCGGCATCGCGCGCGTCGCGACGCGGCTCGGCGCGCTCGCGTCGATCTACGCCGGAATCGGCGCGATCTACTGGCTGCTGCCCGAGTATCACGGCGCGTTCTATTTGCCATTCTGGTCGCTGCTGCGCTCGCTCGCGCCGTACGTGATCGTCGCTGCGCCGTTCTATTTCGCGTGGATGGATCGCCATCAGCGCGAGACGGACGATGCCTACCTGCTGTGGGGCCGCTTCCTGTTTCGCCGCGAAAAGCCTGCGAACTGGCAACCGGTGCGAGAAATGCTCGCCGGCTGGGGCGTGAAGGCGTTCTTCCTGCCGCTGATGACCGTCTATCTGTCGAAGGACGCCGATCATCTGAGCGCATCGCTCGCGAATGCGCTGCACGCGCCGATGACGCTCGCGACGTTCGTCTTCCTCTACGACCTGTCGTTCACGATGGACCTGATGTTCGGCACGGTCGGCTATCTGTGCACGTTCCGCATTCTCGACAGCCACGTGCGCACCGTCGAGCCGACGACGCTCGGCTGGGTCGCCGCGCTGATCTGCTACCAGCCGTTCTGGTCGCTGATCTCGAACAACTACATCCGCTACGAAGGCTCGCTGTTCTGGGACAACTGGCTGCTGTCCGCGCCGACGCTGCGCGTGATCTGGGGCACCGTGATCATCCTGCTGCTGCTGACGTACGCGCTGTCGACGATCTCGTTCGGGCTGCGCTTCTCGAACCTGACGAACCGCGGAATCATCACGTCGGGCCCATACCGGTTCACGAAGCATCCGGCCTACATCACGAAGAACCTGTCGTACTGGATGGTCTCGGTGCCGTTCGTCGAGCCGCTCGGCTGGCAGGTCGGGCTGATGCACTGCGCGGGGCTCGTCGCGGTGAATCTCATCTACTACGTGCGCGCGAAGACCGAGGAACGTCATCTGATGCGCGATCCCGACTATCGCGCGTACGCCGAATGGATCGCGCAGCACGGGCTGTTCGCGCGGATCAGGCAGGCATTCGGCGCGCGGCAGCCGGCCTGACGCACGCGCTCGCGCTCGCGCTCGCGGGCGTCGGGGCGTCGGGACGATCGCGCGCCGACGCCCGCCCATTCGTTCGGGCACGACACCGCTTCCTGGCGCACGCGGTTGCGACCGATCGTCGCGAAACCGCGCGTTTGCGCCGTTTTCGTCGCCTTTCTCCGTCGAGCCGGTTGCCCGCGCCGGTCGCGTCGCGTATGGTGCTGACCGTCCGCGCGCAACCGATGCGCGGACACCGACCATCGCTACGTACGATGGCCGCACGGGCGTCGCCCGTCGTCACCGTCTCCGCGGCACCGCCGTTGCGCGCCGCGCGTTCTTGAGGAGAGAGGCGTGATCCACAAAATCGTGATCCTGTTCGGACTCTGCATCGCGGGCCTCGCCGCGATCGCCGCCGGTTTCCAGCACATCCCCAGCTGATTCGCGGCCCCGGCTCGCGCGTCGAGCACGGGGGCCGCTTCCATTCCGTTTTCCCTATTGCGATGAACCACCTTCTCGATACGCCCGGGACGGGCGCCTTTTGCCATGCGCATCGACGTACAGCATGCCCAGCACGACATCGACGATGAACTCGACGCGCTCTACGCGCGTCTGCACGAGCGCGGCCACCGCTTGCACGGCCTGCCGGCCGTCGCGCTCGGCGACTCTGGCCTGATCGTGCGCCACCGCGAAGCGGACGGCGAATACTTTCTTTACGTGGAAAATCCGGCCGCGCGCGAACTGGCCGGCTACACGGTGTTCAACCGGCTGCCGGAAATCCCGCGTCGCGCCGATCGTCACCTGCGCGCGCCGCATACGCGGCTGCGCGGATCGATGCAGCGCCGCGGGCTCGCGACCGCGCTCTATCGATGGGCGCTCGACGCAGGGCAGTGCCTGATTAGCGGCGCGCGGCAGTCGGTCGGCGCGGCGCAGCTGTGGAACGCGCTCGCACACGAGTACCGGCACGGCTTCGTCGACGTCGAAGGCCGCGCGCTGCGCTATCTCGGCGAAGCCGTTGCGACGCAGGTACACGATGCGCTGCACACGCGGCGCCTCTTGCTCGGCCGTGGATGGACGCTCGACGAACTGGCGCGCGCGACCGCGATGACGAATGCCGTATGCGGCGCGCCGGACAGCAGCAATGCGATGCCGTTAGCGCCGCCGTCGCGGCGCTAACGTACGCGCGTGCGCGTGCCCTTCTTCGCCGGCTTCGCGGGCTTCGCCGTCTTCGTGCGCGCCGCCTCCTTGTCGGGCTGCGCGCCGGCGCCGACGAGATCCTCGAGACACGCGAGCGCATCGACATACGAGAGGAACTGCTGCAGATACGCGGGCGACAGCTCGCGCATCGTCGACAGCGACCGGTGCACAAGGCTGTTCGAATTGAGCGGCCCCGCATTGCGCGGGACCTGGTCGAGCGATTGCCGATACTGCTGTTCGGTGCGGACCTTCGCCCAGGTCGCGCGGAAATAGTCGACGAGTTCGGGATCGATGCCACGCCGGTCCGCCTGCGCGTCGCGCGCGAGCCGCTCGACGAGTCCGGCCAGCGCGCCGCGCGACGAGGCGCGCGCGGGCGCGGCATGCGCTT